>JBEPYC010000218.1:0-3837 GCA_041641555.1 Chitinivibrionales bacterium
GCCTGGTCTCCCTGGTCGCAACACTTGCCACTTCGATACTTGTTGTTTCGCTTGCCGTGCGGCAGGGTGCCTCCAAGGCACAGTCGCTCTGGGCCGGCGTGCTTTTTCTCGCCCTCTACAATGTTCTTGGGACAAGCTATGATACCGTGGCAGTCGACCCGTTGCTCATGTTTTTTGTTGCCCTGGCATTGTTTTTCTTTCTGGACAACACCCAACGGGGAGACATGGCGGCTCTGTTCATTTCCGGGCTGGCATGTTTCACCAAGCAATCCGCGATTTTCCCCTGTTTGGTCATTGTTGTATCCGCAATTTTTTCGCGACGACAAGTCCGCACGTTCTGGCCACTTGCGTTCTGGGCTCTCATAGGAGTGATTCTTCTGATCACCACAAACGGACGTGCCTGGAAGTATCTGGCAGTATACCCTTCCGGACACCCCTTTCGTGCATTCCCGGAAACCAGAGTGTTGTTTCGCCTGTTTGTGATGCAACTTCCTCTCTGGTTTTTCTTTGGACAATCAATGATGCGGAAGTCAAATCGGCGATTTCAGGCGTACGCTTTTTCGGTCTTCCTCGCTTCAATTCTTGGAGTATGGAAAGCGGGTGGATGGATCGATGCCGTTCTGCCGTTCGAACCGCTCCTGTGCGCTGGAGCAGCCACTGCATTCACGTTTAGAAATCCACTTCTGATTGCCCAACTGATTCTTGGATTGTTCAATCCGTTCTCGGCGATTTACCCCTGGAGCACAATTCGTCAGGCCGACCGCGAAACACTCTTCTTTTTAGAAACCACCTCAGGCGAGGTTTGGCTCCCGGTGCAAACACATCTGGCCGTTGCTGCAGGCAAAAAGGAATGGGACCACTTTGCCGCACTCGAAAGCTCTACCTGGAGTGGCGAAGAAACACCGGAGAGACTGATCCGCGCACTTCAGACCACCCGTTTTTCTTATGTAATCACTCGCCCCGAATCTCATCGGTTTCTCAATGCCCTTCCTGCTCCGCTGAAAAGCGTTCTCTATGAGAACTATACTCCGACACGCAACGGTCGACTTATCGTGTTCGAACCGAAACCGGAACAGCCTGTTGTGCATCGGAACGGAGATATCGGAAAATGAAAACATCTTTTCCCCGACCCCGGCTTTCTGCGATCGCCTCAGGATGCTCTCTTTGTTTAGCGGGCGCTTATTTCCTTTCATTCGCGTTGGGTGCCCGACCCGGGTACGGGATTTCCCTCTCGGCTACACTCCTTGCAACGATGCTCGGTGGCTTGTGGTTGTCCGCGCGCAAACGTGACGATAACATTCGTTTTCCACTGGAAACATTTGCGCGCTCATGGCCATTCTGGCTTGCGCTCGCGTGGAGCAGAGGACTGGTCGACTCGAACAGGGTCATCAACCTCGTCCTGCTCTCGGGATTCACCGTTTCAGCCTGCTTACGTGCTGCCGACCTCCTGGCCCGCTCTTCCAGACTCAGTAATTTCGCCTCTCCCCGAAGAGTGCGTTTGGTTTCGGCACTCTCGGCAACATGTTTTACCCTGGTATTCAGCATTCAAACCTGGATGAAATACAACAGTTTCCGGGCTTACTGGATGGATCTTGGTTATATGCTGCATCCGATCTGGAATACAACTCAGGGGCGATGGTTTGAGTACTTCTATGTCGATGGTACGTTTCGATCGAGCCTGGGAGATCACTTCTCGCTCATTTTCTTCCCCATAGCAGCGGTATTCAAACTTTTCCCCTATGCTTACACGCTCTTTTTCATACAAGCTTTAGCGGGTGCTGTCGGGGGAATACTCGTATACATCCTTGCCAAAGACCTCTTCGAGAGTAAAAAAACAGCACTGGTTATGCAGTTGGCCTTTTATTTCTATGCACCACTTCAGTACGGCATGATAACCGATTTTCATGCCGACCCTCTCGGCGTTCCTTTTCTGATGATGATCCTGATCGGATTTCACCGGAGAAAATTCGGTCTTTTTCTCGCCGGGTTCATACTTTCTCTTACGGTAAAAGAGCATGTTGGTCTGGTGCTCGCGCCGCTCATGATCATACTTGGCTTTCGCTATAAGCCGTGGAGACTACCGGCCTTCGGTCTCTCCGTTGCGGGCGTGGTGTTCTCTGTGGCAGCATGGAATTACTTCATCCCGCATTTCAACCACGGCGAAGAGGCGCTTTCCCTGGCGGTGCTTTACCCTGGTGGTGAAGACGGCCTCGGTGGCGTAATCGGGACGATGATAACCGAGCCGGTACAAACGATCAAGCGATTCGTATCAGTACACAATTTCGAACAGCTGACCTGGCTTCTCCTGCCACTTCTTTTTCTGCCTGTTTTCGCCGTGCCCGAAATAGGTGCATTGACGATCTTTCTGGCAAAAGAGCTTTATGCCGTTTTTGTGATGCACAATCATCATCAGGCTCTCATGGCGCCGATTCTCTTCTGGTGCCTGATGCTGGTAATCAGGCGGCGATTTCCCGATACTAATCGGACCGTCAGTGTTGCGGTGTTATTAAGCTGCATTCTTATCGGGTTTATCAGCGGAGAGTCTCCCCTCAGTCACCGTTTCTATCGCGCAGGTCCGTCATGGTACTTTCCTTCGGCTCATAGCCGTGCCCTCAATCAGGCCGTCGAACTTGTCCCCCCAGGCAAAAGCGTATCCGCGGATTCACACATTGCCATTCACCTGTATGACCGTCGGAAACTGCACCTCTTTCCACATCCATTCCCGGACGATTCGACCAGTTATGTGCTGATTGACCGGCAACACTATGAATCTGGTACCGAGATCAGACATTTTACATGGGATAAAAAACCACGATCGAGCATCCTTGCTACATTCGATTCTCTGAAAGCCGGCGGAACTTACGATCTGATATTCGATACAGACGGCGTGGAAGTTCTGAGAAAGAAAGATGCCCCTTCGTCCGCCGACTAAAGACTGCTTGAGGATATGGGCCCCTTGGTATCTACGGTCGCGATCCACGCCTTCAGGCGCTTGAGCTCCTTGATTTCGTTTTCCCAGGTTGCGTGCCAGTAGCCAAATCGCTCTTCTACTGCCGGAGAGAAAAATCCGGGATGAACCATTATTTCAACGGGTTCGTTCCGGGCGACAGACTTTGCGAGCTGCTTAGATATGCGGGAGAACTCAAACTTTGTGCTGCAGAGGACACCAAGCGTTCGCCCGGAACCGGAACGGCCCGTGAATCGCCTGCGTGCAAGAAGCTGAAATGCAACGAGGTGGGGATTGCCGGTTCGAATGGCGTCGTAGACCGATTGATAGCCGGATCGTACGGTCGCTGCGCGAAGTTCTTCTGCCAGGGAGAGCGTCTGCTCCCACAGGCCGGGATAGAGGTGAACGTGCTGGTGACTGTCCAGGTGGTCTATCGGCAAGCCGGCCTCTGTAAGCACATGCACCTGTCGGTGCCACTCTGATCGTACATCGCTCATGCTGATCTTGCCCCGCAAAAGCGGTGGAAAAAGACCAAGCACATGTGTGGTAAATGCACCCTCGCGATCGGTAATACTCGAGACCCCACTAAGAGCATTCGCCTCGGTCAGCATACAGTGAAGCCCTATCCTGAGCCAGGGATTCCGGCGCCGGCACTCTGAGAGCTTCTGGAGTTGTTCCTTTCCAGCGGCCTCTCCGCACACTGCCACCGAGACTCCCGTTACCAGACGATGTTCAATACAATAGAGAATGCCCGCATTTATGTCGGGATGCATTCCGTAGTCATCGGCAATTATTCTCACAGTGGGTGGTACCATCGGAAACCATACGGCTGGCGTGAATTCGAGGCCCGCGGAAGCCGGCTACTGGGAAGAGACCTGTTTTTCGAAATT
>JBEPYC010000218.1:3847-7169 GCA_041641555.1 Chitinivibrionales bacterium
CCGATCACCGAAAGCATAACCAGGTTGAGCCCGCCCAGGAAAAGCACCGAAGCCACGATGTCGGTATACCCGGGCACGTTAAGATCCGTAAAAATTTTGAATCCGACGTTCACTGCGCCGTAGGCAAAAGCAAGAAGTGCGATGCCCAGACCACCAACAAACAGGAGTCGAATAGGTAAGGTCGAGAAGGCAAACAAGGCCTCTATCGCCATCATCATCGACTTTCGGAAAGTGTATCCCGGCTTGCCTCGGAAACGAGGGGCTAAGGTGTATGGCTGGTAGCTCACGGGAAAGCCCAGGTGTGGGATGAGAGCCCGAAAAAAGAGATTGTGCTCGGGTAATCCGTTAATGACCTGCACCACCCGTCTGCTTATCAAACGAAAATCCGACGCTCGCGAGTCGATCTTAACTCCCGAAAGCAATGAGAAGACCTTGTAAAACCATTTGGAAAAAAGGTTTTTGAAAAAGCCCTTCTGCGGGTCATCATGAACCATAATAATCGCATCGAGCCCATCCTGTGCTTTGCGGATCATATTCGGTATTTCTTCGGGAGGATGCTGAAGGTCGGCATCGAGGGTCACAACGTACTCTCCTCCAGCATGGCGAAATCCTGCTCGAAGAGCCGCCTGGTGACCGCAGTTTTTCAGAAGGCTCACGATTTTGATCGTTGGATCATTCTCTTTCAGCTGCATCATTGTATTCAGCGAAGAATCGGTACTGCCGTCATTCACAAAGAGAATCTCACGATCAAAGCCGCCCAGTGCTTTGTCCAATCGCGCGTAAAAAGCCCGCAGATTGGCGGACTCGTTGTAGCAGGGAACAATGACAGAAACAACCATGTGGTACACTCGGTTCAGTATCGATACACCCGGGGCAACTCCATTGCCGGCCCATACCCGTTTAACAAGCCAGTGGGTAACGTATGCGGCAGGCCTTCTGCACCTATTCTACATAGGGGCACACGCTATCCGCAACGATGAAAAGCAGTTATGCAGGACTGACACCCTACAAAGTATATATAATAATGGTTCCGGTTTCTGATTTCTCCCAATCTCAGTCACACAGAAGGAAATTTCAGTGCGATTCATACATCGTTTACTCTATTACGGTCGTAACCTGAGGTACCGAAAGATGTTCTCGGCCCTCAGGGAACACTCCTCGGGC
Source organism: Chitinivibrionales bacterium (assembly GCA_041641555.1). Classification (GTDB taxonomy): domain Bacteria; phylum Fibrobacterota; class Chitinivibrionia; order Chitinivibrionales; family WJKA01; genus JBEPYC01. The sequence continues at coordinate 5,012 of JBEPYC010000218.1, forward strand.
GATACGCTGGACGTCGGCGGCGGCGAGTTCTTCTCTGCTGCCCGGAAGCGGAGGATTTCTTTTGGGAAATGGATAACACTCGAGCCCTGCAAACCTCAACGAAAATCCGAGGCGGTTCACGTCTGCGGAGATGGTCAGAAGATTCCGTTCCGCACGAACTGTTTTGAGACTGCGCTATGCATCCATGTAGTCGAGCACGTGATTGATCCATTGGCAGTACTTTCGGAGATTGCACGGGTATTGCAGCCAGGAGGCAAGCTCGTTCTCATGTACCCGCAAACCGCCGGCCTTCACATGGCGCCCGGCAACTATTACAATTTTACATCGTACTTCGCTGGAAAGGCCCTTGATCGTTGTGGCATGAAAGTCATCGAACATCAAAAACTGGGAGGTGTCTGGTCCACGACGGCTTCGCGGATGGTCTATTTCTGGCTGAAGCTCTGCAATGTGCGTGGATACACCGATACCGAGTTTCGCAAAAGTCGGCCAAAAGCGTTTTTCCTGCTCCTGCCACTCATGATACCCGTTTCCCTCCTCATATTCGGGGCATCCCTGCTTCTGAGTATCGGGGATCTTTCCGAAGAAGCCAACAATCACCTGGTCGTTGCGGTAAAAAAATGAATGACCTGAAGAACCTTCTCCGCTGGCGCCTTCGTACGCTGATACGAGCTGCACACCGATGCCTGCCGGTGCGAAGTCGCAGCGAGACACGAAACATTTTGTGTCTCGTCACGGGCGGTATCGGCGATCAACTCATGGCGATTCCCGCACTGCGTTCGCTCCGGAACCGCTATCCCGATGCAAACATGCATGTTGTCTGGATAGGAGGAGAACTCGGGTTTTTACAGGGCGAAATCGGGAATGCGATTCTCGAGAACGGGAAGAATTCCCTTGGTATGACATTTCGGGCACTGAAAGGATGGGACCTTGTCTACGTCAATGTGCAGGGGGTTTTCAGTGTCTTTTGCGAATGGCTGACGATGTGTTCACGGGCACCACGGAGAATTGGCCCGGTGTATCCAGACAATACACATGGCTCCGTTTACTCCGAACCATATCCAATACGTTTTGATGAACACGTGACAGTCACCAACTGCAGGGCCGCGGGGGATGCCCCCTCTACTCAGGCGCTCCCCTACCCGGTAGCTTCAGGCAGAGTTGCCGGCTCCGCTCGGGCAATCCGGCGTGTTTACCTGCATCCCGGTACTTCCCCGGGATATGAAGCGAAACAATGGCCACTTGCGAAATACCGCCTCCTCGCCGCAGAGTTGTCCTTGGACCCCTTTTTTGAACCTGCGATACTTGCCGGACCCGGAGAATACGCCCAGGCCCGCCGCATTGCCAAAGGTCTTTCGATCCCGGTGCTGAGACCGGGATCGGTCAAAGAGTTATTCCAGACAATTGCCAGAGCCACGGTTCTCGTTGGTAACGACTCCGGTCCCGCCCACATCGCGGCAGCGCTCGGAATACCCATTGTTGTGCTCTTCGGTCCGACAAACCCAGCCCGGGTTGCCCCCGTTTATGAAAAAGGTACCATCATTCGATCATCTGAGGCATGCAGTCCCTGTTTCGACCGCAACACATCTTGCCGGAAAGCTCGCTCGTGTCTGGAAGACATTACGGTGGAGCGAGTAACCAAAGCCTGCAGAGAGCTGGTGCAAAGCCTCTGAGCCCCGTACCGGGTTCCCGCAGCCCCTTATCGGTTCAAGGCAGTTGGCTCTCCTTCCGGGATGCGGCCTCCCTTCTCCCACCTGTTCGGAGAGGCATATGCCGGCAATCCCGCTCTGGTGGCGGCCTGCAGCCAGACCACCTTCACGCCCCGGCCCCGCTGAATTACCCTCCCGGTTCATCGGTACCCTCCAGGCTGAAGCCCCATTTCTCCCGAAACGGCCATGCTATTTAACATGTAAATTCACTCCAAAAAGGCGATCAGTCAAACTTCATTCTATCGGATCGAAAGAGGCGAGCTGCTCCAGACAAGCACGTGAGTAAAGCGTCGGTTTTTTTCGAATGTTTAGCAGGACGGCTTTTTGGATTCCCTTCATCTCCTTGTGCTTGAAGGAGTAGAGAGCGATTGGCATCGAATATGCTAAAATGTAAGTACCAAAACGAATCCATTGAAAACATCATCTTGCAGGGGAAGAGCTTTTTTGAGGAG
>JBEPYC010000219.1:0-7149 GCA_041641555.1 Chitinivibrionales bacterium
AGCTCCCCGAAACTCCGATCTATCACCGGCGCATTGCTATCGTAATCGCCTCATTCGGTGCTCCCATGAAACTCCACAACAAGTTTGATTATCTGTACCTTTGTGATAACAAGCTCTGCACCGCCCCTGTCTCAGATTGAGGTGTTCCTCTATCCCTGTTTCTCAGCCCCACCGTCCTCCCTGCGCCGGAGATCTCACTGACGTATTTTTGAGGGCGTGAAAATCGCCGGATCAGTGGCATATTTTTGGTGAGCTGCCGAAATAGCTGTCAGATCTCACATCCGTCTCAGGGATACTTTACCATGTTCCTCTTCTCATTTTATCGATTTTATGCGTCAGTAGCAGCCGGTGCAGTTGTCTATTTTTTCTTTATTCAAAGCGTATGGCTCTGGATTTTGACGACTTTTGTCGTCCGGGCAGCCTGGTTCGGAACCGAAATGCTGATCGATAAAGTCCGGATAGACAAATCCTTTTCCCGGCACGTGTCCGAATTCAAGCAACTCTATGGTCCCTATGGAATTCGCCTTGCAAATAAAGCCGATACCGACCAGAGGACGAAAAAGAGCCTGGCCGAGGTTTTCACCGAAGACAAGAAGAAACTTCAGAAGAATGTAGAACAGCTCGAAGTCATGGACACGCTTTTCAAGGCAGGAATGCGGCCTGAAGGAGACGAGTACCTGCTGCACGATTTAAAGCTGAAGTACGGAAAACACCGCATGGGAAAACAGTAAATGGCTTACTGCCGATTGTTCGAATCGTTTTTTTTACAAGCGACTGTACCAGGTATTTCTGGTCTTTGTGGATTTTGTCGGATAATTGCTGCATTCTGAGCCACGCTCCACCATCTACTTCGGGAATAAAACACTCTTTTTATCTATTGTTCACCCGGTACAGGAGAACACCAGCGCTCCTTTTCATGTGCCCCCCCCCACGCACGAAAGGACCGTGCGGTACAGACCGCACGATCCTCCCTCCAGTTTCTGCAACTCAATCTATTTCGACTTGAACGTACTACAGTCGGGATGACCGGCCTCGGTTGACACTTTAATTCCCTCTGCCTTACATTCAAACTCGTTATTGTACGAGCAATTCGACACATGGCAGGCGCCCACACCCGCTATAATTCCTTCAACTCCTCCTTTAGAGGAGCTTTTATTCATATAAGTGTCACAACACGGCTCATCGCCACCGATTGTTATTGCAAAGGTCGTACACGTGCTATCGCTGTTGTAAAGACAGTCTTCAGCCTGACAATTCAAGACAGACGACATATCCTTCTTTTCCATGGACTCTCCCATCTGAAAGGTTCGTGGAATTTCTCGAATCCTGTTAGTTTTCCGGTACCGGTTTGACCATAATTACCCGCAACGTCCATGCCACCCTTGGTACAATGTCCCAAAAAGCACCTTGTAACCGGGCACGCACTGGAAGAAAAAGCCAGGTGGCGGTTCACGATGGTCATCCGTGCTTCTGCGATATTCCCTTAATTACCGAAAATGCGGAATCTGCATAATCGATTTCGAGAAAGAATCGCATTCTTCGCGGTTCGGTACCATGGGTTTCCCTGCATACCGAGCGGCCCTGCCCATTTCCCACGGCTGTCATACAAGGGCTTCTTTCGGCAATCGAACGAAGCTCCGTGATTTGGCGGTTTTGCCAGGGAAGTATTATTCACCGACCCTCAGTAATCCCCACCCTGGATACTCCACAGCCATTATTCTATTTGGCGTATGGTTTGCAAATTCTGACGCGCATGAACCGACGCCCTGGTTTAATCAGTTACTCAAGACCTAATCAAAGGCATGTCTATGACAGCACAGGTTGCCGCTTTCGATACTGACCCCCGATTGGACATTTTTGGCCTCATATTGATGTCGATGGCAGACATAGGCCCATCGTTCCCAAAGAGCAAACCCATTTTCAAGGAGAGGAGCAGAATGGCACATACCGTTCTTGTTACTGCCGCAACGGGTAAAATAGCCGAATATCTGATCCCCCAATTAACACAGTCTGGATTTCGCGTCAAAGCGTTGGTACACAATCAGCGGGGAGTTGGAGAAATCGCTGGTCAGGGGGTTGAGTGCATTGTTGGAGGTTTTTTCGATACCGAAGCAATCAAGCGAGCAGTCCACGGGGTAGACAGCATTGTGCTGATTACTCCTGCGACATCCGACTCAGTCGAAATGGTAAACCAGATACTCTCTGAAGCACGTATGCAGGGAAGCCCGCATGTGGTGAGGGTCTCGGTGATACACGCTTCCCAAAGCGCTCCGTCTGATAATGCTCGGCAGCATTTCTTCGGAGAAATGGCCGTACGTCAATCCGGTCTGCCGTGGACGATTCTTCGGCCCAATTTCTTTATGCAGAATTTCCTCTCCTCGGCAAATACGATCATCAGCGAAGGCGCGTTCTTTTATGGTATGGACCAGGGAAGGCTGGGGATGATCGATGTTCGAGATATTGCGGACTCGATTTCCGCGATTCTCGCCGGGGAAAACCATAATGGTAAGACTTACTCGCTTACCGGCCCCGAATCGGTAACAATGATGCACGTTGCGGAGGCACTTTCAAAGGAGCTGGAATCTCCGGTCAAATACGTTCCGGTAAAACCCGAGCGAGTCGCCTCCTCACTTCGTACTATCGGATTCGATGAATGGTATGCGCGCGCAATGGCCGATTACAATCGTGCATATGCATCCGGGTGGGGAGATATCGTTACCAACACGATCTTTGAATTATGCGGCCATAAGCCACGTTCAATTGAGGAATTTGCACATGAGATTTTTGCGCACCTGGTAACGATACCGGCCCATTGAACCAAGCGGCTACCAGTAGAAAAAGCCGAGGAGCACATAAAATCGTGCTCCTCCGAATCATAATGCTGTGCAGAAAAAGATGAGGTTTGCGATAGAGCACCCGTTTTTACGTATCCTCAGGGAGTCTGGAATAGATCCTCGTAAGTGGCGTCTGCGTACTGTATCGATGCCTCCTCTGCGAGACTGTCGATGAACGTTTTTACCCTCTCGTTTCTCTGCCGGACTTCGAGAGTGAGTGCGATTTCCTGTTTCACCGAGTCGTAGGGTTGAGCTTCCACCAGCTTTTCATCGTCTTTACGAACGATATGCAGTCCGATTCCGCTCTTGACAACTTCGCTAACCTCCCCTTTCGAAAGGGTCTTGGCTGCATTGTCGAACACCGGACTCAGGTCCCCTTCAGCGAACCAACCCAGATCTACTCCATCTTTGCTCTACGGTCCCTGGGAGTATTCTCGGGCGACTGCAGAGAACTCCTTCCCATTTTTTACTTCATAAAGCGCCTTGTCGGCTTCAGCTCGTACCGAGTCCTGTTCTTCATCCGAAATACCATCGGGCAGTGAAAAGAAAACCTGTGAAAGGCGATACTTTTTCTTTGATGCAAACCGGTCTTTGTTGTTTTCGTAGTAGGCCATGCATGTGCTGTCGCTTACCGAATCGATTTCCTGAAGTGTTTGCTTGACCAGTTCGTCGACAAGCAGCTGCTCTTTCATCTGAGCCCGGATTGTTTCTTCGCTCTCCCCGGTTGCGGTAAGTGCCCGCTGGTAGGCTGCTTCATCGGGGAAACGCTGCCTGAACGCCTTAAACACGCTTTCAAGACGAGCGCTATCGGCAGTAAGCCCCCGTTTCTCGGCTTCCTGGTACATCAGGTAATGGGCCACCAGTTGTTTAGCCGCCTGCCGTACCATTGCTGTATCCATGCCTTCGAAAATATCCCCCGCTCTTCCCCTCGAAAAGACCTGAGCGATCTCTCCGATTTCTTCATTGGTTATCCATCGAGAACCTATCCGTATTGCCCCATTCTGTGAATCGGGTTTCTTATCGCAAGCACTAAAAACAACGAAGGCGGCCAGTGCCGCCCATACGAATCTACCTGTTTTCATTCCTGAGCCAGCCTTTCTTCTTTGCTACCTTGAAGAACGCATCTACAACGCCGGGGTCAAATTGCCGCCCCCGCTCCTCCCGAAGTCGTTTGAAAGCCTCCTGCTCCCCAAGGCTATTGCGATAAGGGCGATTGGAGGTCATTGCCTCGAAAGCATCCGCCACATGAAGGATTCGGGCACCGACAGGGATACCGTTACCCCGAATACCCTGTGGATACCCGCTTCCATCCCAGTTTTCATGGTGATACAGGATGAGCTCATAGAGATCTCTGAGGAAGGGAACATCCTTAACGATATTCGCTCCGAGCGTGACATGCGTTTTCATAATCCCATTGAACTCTTCGTACGTGAGAGCCCCCGGTTTGTTCAGTATATGCCCGGGAATACCAATCTTGCCGATATCGTGCAGAAGAGCACCATCCCTGATAACTCCGATAACCCGCGGATCGAGCCCCATCTCCCGGGCCATTTCCTCGGCAATAACCATAACGTTTTCGGAATGTCCGTGAGTATAGGTGTCTTTGGCATCCACAGCAATAGCCAGAGCCTTGATCGTGCGGATATAGTTTTCTTTCATATCACTGTATAACCGTGAGTTGGTCAAGGCGATACGGGTCTGGTTAATGAGGCTGCCAAGAAGAGAAACTTTTTCAGCTTCATGAGCAAGGTTCCCGGTGCTTCCAAAAAACAACATTCCGAAATCGACATCTTCGAGCACCAGACGAGCCGTATGCGTAAAAGCCAAAGGGAGAACCACCGGATGCCCACCTGAAATTTCGATACGGGAACGGCGCACATATACTCGCTTCCGCTGCACCTTCGCTCCGGAAATCTTGCTGTATTCCTCGATTATCTGCTCAAGAAGCGACTCCCGATCGGTCTCGCTTAACGGTCCCCGGGTCCAGTATTCAAACTCGAAATTCCTTTTTACCGTCTCAAAATAACCGATAAAATCAATCTGAAAGTGCTTGCCCACCGTGTCGAACAGGCTCTTGATAATATCTTCTTTGTCGATCAGCCCCATCAGCTGCTCCGAATAATTGCTTATCAGCGATAATTCGGAAAGTTTCTGATGTATAGAAGTATAAAGATTTGCATTATTGATGGCCACACCGGCCTGAGCCGCCAATACATCGATCGTATTAAGATGAACCCGGTTGAACGGCTCTTTTCCGTTTCGACGGTTGAGATTTACCACTCCGATAGTTTCATCCATGACTCGAAGCGGTACAGAGATAGCCGAGTGAATATCAGGGCGTCCCAGGGGGATGTTTAAATGAGGATGCGTCTTGCCATCGGCAACCAGGACTGAGTTTCCGCTTCGGAATACCTCCATGGAGATGGTTCCCGACTGAGACCGGTGTCCATCTCCGATCACTGCATCGGGACCGATAGAAAGCCCTTTTTGCTGCACCAGAACAAGCTCTCGGGAGTTCTTGTCGGCCAATTGGATTGAGCCGCTGTCAGCCTCAGCGAGTTCGAGACAGCAATCCAGAGTCTCTTGCAGAAGCTCGGTCAAATCGTGGGTGTTCGAAAGCCGGCGGGTAATATCGTGAAGCGAAGCAAGCTCGGAGAGAACAGCGTTTTCTCTCCGGAGGCGATTGGCTTTGAGCGCCTGCTCTATTTTCTGTTCAAGAATTTCCATTTGTATCGGTTTTACTATGTAGTCGAAAGCACCAAAGTGGATAGAGCCAACCGCCGTTTCAACATCGGGAAATCCCGTGGTTACGATAACAGGGATATTCGTTCCATTCTGACGAGCAGCTTCCAGGAACTCCAGACCCGACATAACCGGCATCCGGACATCTACGATGACTACGTGGGGATGGAGTGTATTATAGAGTTCGAGAGCCTGTCGGCCATCGTGAGCCTGGATTGCCCTATAGCCCTTCTTTAGAAGTGCTTTGGACATAAGACTGCAAAGCGACTTATCGTCGTCGGCAATCAAGACCAGATTGTCTTCTCGTCTGTCCATAGCATCCCGAGGTAGACTGATAGTGTAATGACAGCCACTCCGTGCTGGTGACTGTGGTCGTCCACAACAGCCAATGTTTAAAATATGTTACGGGATGGACCAAACGTCCCAGACCCAGGGTCAATGGCAGGGTGAGGCGCTACCAGCTATAGATCCCGGCCACCTGATACGTTCCGGCAAGTTCATGGAAAAGATAGGCGAAATCCACTGTCAGACTTCGCTCAAGGAAAGATACACCTCCACCGAACGTGAATCGATTCGTCGGCGAGGTCCCGAGCCGAATCGCGACACGATCGGAAATCAGGTACTCAGCGCCGAATCTACCATTAAGGACAAACTGAACCGGCGACTGCGACGGATGCAGCTGGACAGGCCTGTCAGACAGCTCAAAACTCCGGTCTAAGGGCAAAGAGTCTTTATCCGGTGCGCTTTTGGCGTTAACTCCTTCATTTGTAAGAAAATCAAGACTCAGATAACTCAAACGTATTCTTCCATATACATATGGGAATTCCTTCTGGAAGCCTGCGCCGAGCCGGACGTGCGGAAGAGCGTGGGACTCGTAGGTCGTTGTAAAATCAAGCGAACTCTTATCCTCGCGGTACATCCACCGTGTGTAATTGGTGGTAATATTTTCGACATCCAGCGTTACGCGAAAGCCAGTCTCTGAAAGGTCGATAAATCCCCCGGCATCGACACCGATTCCATATCCCTGCATGCCAAGGTGGTTTTTTCTTTGTCCGTTGAGCGCAGCACCGACGCCCAATCTGAAAGGACCCAAAGGCGGCAAAGCGTACCCCCAGCTCATGCGGGCGAAAATCTCCGATGCCTGGTGATTACGAGGTCCATTGTAAACAGGGCTGCCATCCTCACCAACGGGAAGATCATCAGTTTTGTCTATTTCGGGTACCAGGAGATAGCTCAAAGAGAAAGCGACCGCATGGCGCTCATCGATTCTGGTGCTAAGAGCGGCAGTAGAAACGCTGAAGACGTTCCGATAAAACCCGGCATAGGCAGGCGTCAGCTGCGTGCCCTGCCGAGTCGACAAAACGCCCGGATTGGTCAAAGGACCCCCGTGCACCGCAAAGGCATTATCGGCCGATGCCATTGCTGCAGAGGAAGGAAGGTCAAAAACCGCCCTGTTGGCATCGGAATAGTTATATAACGAAGGTTTTCGGAGAGAATCTCCCGCACTGATTCCACCGGAATCCCCCCAAGCACCTCGCCGGGACCTTCGGCCACGACCCGCAACGGCACCACC
>JBEPYC010000220.1:0-7119 GCA_041641555.1 Chitinivibrionales bacterium
TTTGCAGGCAAACAATTGTGTTTCAAGAATCAAAAACTCAAAGAACATTTCCGCAATCGCTCAAAATACATCGAGGAGCATCGCGTAGCAAAGAGGTGATTTGAGTGAAAAACGTATCTTTTGATAGTTATCGTAATCGAGACGCTTCAATCTGCTCAACGGGACAATGCCGATGACCACAGCCCACGACCTTGTTGGAAAAATCGCTTTTACCCGCGAAGAAATAATCCAACTCCTGTCCGCTCAGGATGAAAACGAACTGGAACGGATTCGCCAGGCTGCCGAAAGGATCCTTCTGGACACCTGCGGTGATGAAGTCTACTATCGGGGACTCATCGAGTTTTCCAATATCTGCCGATGCGACTGTCTGTATTGCGGTATCCGTAAAAGCATGAAAGATGTCGATCGGTATGAACTGGCACTCGATGCTATCGTGGAATCGGCCCAATGGTGTGCCGAACAAGGATACGGGTCGGTTGTTCTCCAGTCGGGTGAGCGCACCGATGAGCGATTTATATCATTTGTCCAGGAGGCGGTCGCTGCGATCAAGCAAACCACCGTCTCCGAAACACTTCCCCACGGCCTGGGCATCACGCTGTGTGTCGGGGAGCAAACCCGCCAGTCCTACGAGCGGTTTTTCTCCGCCGGGGCCCACCGGTACCTTCTCCGAATAGAAAGCTCCAACCCCGCGCTTTTTTCCCGCATTCATCCGCCGCAACAGACACTCGATTCCCGCATCCGGTGCCTTCGGGACCTGGCCGAGATCGGTTTTCAGGTCGGAACCGGCGTCATGATCGGCCTCCCGGGACAAACCGTGGAACATCTTGCCGATGATATCCTGTTTTTTCGTGACATGGATATCGATATGATCGGTATGGGTCCCTATATTCCGCATGCCGGCACGCCACTTGGAAACGAACCGATTCCCGATGAAGAGGTCCGTACCCGCCAGGCACTCCTGATGATCGCGGCCACCCGCCTGGTTCTCAAAAATGTAAACATCGCCGCTACCACCGCCCTCCAGGCTCTTCACCCCCAGGGCCGCGAAGAAGGCCTTCGCTCAGGAGCCAACGTGATCATGCCGCAGCTTACCCCGGTCGAAGTCCGAAAAAACTACCTTCTGTACGAGAACAAGCCATGTGTCGATGAAAGCGCCGTGCAGTGCCGCGGATGCCTGGCTGGAAGAATCGGTTCGGTGGGGCGCACCATTGGATACAATAAATGGGGGGATTCACGGCATTTTGCGGGAAAATCCGGATAAAGATCTGATTCCCGGCTGCTCAGCCGCGGTGGTGGGGTCTCGGTGGTGACACCGCCAACGATACAAACGGTAACGGGCACATCTCCGCCCGCACTCGGCCGCGTTTCTGTACTGCTCGCTTGAGGACCTCAGCCCTGGCGCTTTTCACCACGACCAATGCGGTAAGGCTCGGGTCAACGATCAGGTGCCTTGCGCGCCTCTGGTCACATTCGGGAGTTCACGCTCGGCATCCGGCCTCGCGCCCTTCGGGTTGCCTGTCGGCAATGGTCTCCGCACATCCGCGTGCTCCGGCTCCCAGTCGAATGGTACATGCATTGCCTTCTGCCTCGACGCATAGAGGTAAATGACTTGGCTATTGGCTTAGATTCCGGATCTGGCGATCCGGGGCAGGGATTGCCTCCGACGCGCGTGCTGGCCCGTCCGAGCCCTGGTCACGTTGCTCCCAGTCGAACGGTCCTTGCACGAATGCCTCTCCGCCTATACAACAAGAGCCCCCACGCCGGGCGGCGTGGGGGCTCTTGTATGGCGGAGAGGCAGGGATTCGAACCCTGGGTGGCCTTGCGACCACAACGGTTTTCGAGACCGCCCCTTTCAACCACTCAGGCACCTCTCCGTAGGTCCAGAAAATAGCATCTGCACGGCAGAATTCCAAACATGGTAGTTTGAGGGGCAAGATCAGGGGGTCTGGGGTCTAACCGGCTTTCAGGCAGAGATGATACTTCGGAAAGGGTTCTATTGTGAAACTCCCGGTTGATCACTGATGATCTGGTGGTTTGCAAAAAAACTGACTCTATGCGTCGGAATTGCTTTTTTTTCACATGTAACCTGATTATATTCTGGTAATCGGGGCGGTGGCCATACCTGGAAGCCGCACGGCAAAGAAATTCCATGCACGAAAAGCCTGGAGTCCTTAACAGGTTTTTGTGCTGTTAAGCTTGATTTCCCGGTCGTATATTGTATTTTGACCATTGACGGGGTTCAGTTCACTGTGTCAGCTGGATCTCTGTCATCGGAATTGACCGGAGTATCACCGGGGCTGCAATTTATGGGGCGGACCAGTTCATGGAGGTGCCGCCGACGGGGGTGAGGTGTGCGCGTTGCAACAGCTGCGATCATAGCCCCGCATTCACCAAATCGTTACTCTAACACCCACCATGATCCCTCCGAAACGTTTGGATATTGGATGGGCGGACTCATTGCCGGAGTGGGCTTTTGCGTAACCGCAAGGGATTGCGAGTGTCGGCGTTTGGTTCATGGGTGAATGTTTGGGCTTCGATGTTGGGCTTGGGGGATTGCGGGTGAAAATTCTCCCATGCCGTTTCTGAGCTTCTCGTATAGTGTTTTAGAAAGTCAACCCTTGTTCCACGAAATTCTATGCTGATCACCGCAGCGGGGTACGGTACAAAACTGAACAGGTGGGCCCTCAGGCAGCTGAGCATGTCACTATGACTCTACCTCTTGTAAGTACAATGCTTCTGATTCTTCTGACTTTGGTGTCCGGGGCGCGTGGGGGGGGCGATGCGTGGGTTTTGTGTCCGACGGACTCGGCCCTGGTGCTCATTCCCGGAGGATGCTTCGAGATGGGCAGCGACAGTGGAGAGAAGGACGAAAAGCCCGTGCACCGGGTCCATGTCGACAGTTTCTATCTCGGCAAAGCGGAAGTAACTATCTGGGAATATCTGGAATGTGTCTACGATGGGGCCTGCGGTCTTCCGAGCTGGTGGAACCGTAATTTTTTCGATGAGGCATATGTGCATGCCTCCGGAACTGAGTGGCTTCGTATGCCTGTTGTTGGTGTGAGTTGGGATGATGCGAATAAGTTTTGTGCATGGAAAGGTGCATCCTACCGACTTCCCACCGAAGCCGAGTGGGAGTATGCCGCGCGGGGAGGTGTTTCGGAGGCCTATCCCTGGGGTAAAGATTTCGGCAACGCGGCACAATATGCTGTGGTCGAAAAAAGGTTGTCGGCAGTCATGTCACGGGCACCGAATGGGTTGGGGATATACGACATGATCGGCAATGCGTGGGAATGGTGCAATGACCGATACGACAGAGGGTACTATGCGGTTTCGGAAACGAACAATCCGCAAGGGCCCAAGAATACGAGAAGAAAATATCGCGTTGTGCGTGGCGGTGCATGGAATGAATACCCCTGGAATCTTCGCAGCGCAAACCGGAGTTTCGGTGAACAGAATAGGCCGTTTGGAGGAGTAGGTTTCAGAATATGCCGGGACCTGCAAGGGCAATGAGATGTCCGTTGTTTATCTTCCTGCTGGGCATGCTGGTGTTTGCGGAAAAACCGGTGGAGCCCGGTAAGCAAGATTTTGCGATCCTTTTCGACGCCTCGGGACAGGCGACTATCGGGGCGCATGTTTTCGGGAAAAATCGGTTTGCTGAGCTGGCGCCCGGTTACCGCGCTGATTTTTTGATCTATACCGATTTTTTCAGCTACCGGAATCTGGTTTTCGATTTTCTGGCGGGTGCCACCACCAGTATCGCCCGTCTACCCGAGTATCCTATCAAGATGGACAAGATCAAATATGTTCTCGCTCCGAGTTTCAGATATCCGTTTCGGAAAACTCTGGCCAGGATAGAGCTTTTTCACGAATGTATTCATACGATCAGCCGCGAGGAACGTTCCGGGTCTATCTGGTGGAACGTGGTCAAAGCCGGAGGCGGGACGAAAGGGGCATATCACTACTACCTGGTGGAAAAGTACAATCGGCGGGAGTTTTCTCTGAGGAACTCATTTGATTTCCGGTACGACATCGGGTGGTATCTTCATGGAAAGGCACCTCTGATTGGCAGCAACCATGATTATCTTGTAGATGGATCGGGACTTTTCAGGTATCACTTCGGGCTTTTTCGGAACCAGACGGTTTATATGGATATCGCCAATCAGATCTGGGTCGAACGGGACGGCGAGGTGAGTTCGAAGACAACCGTTGAAGTAAACTGGGTCATTCTGGCGGTTCATAATATTGCGACAATCTTCTATGGCTATTGTGTCCAGGATGATAATCCTTTTGACAACGAAGCCAACCTTATGACATTGGGCTTCCGGTCGGTGTTTTAGACTGTGTTCCTGGCAGGGTGAACATGGAAAACGCCAGTGGAGGATTTGAACGAAATAAGGCTTCGGCCTGGTGTCGATTTGTCGTGCTGATGTGTCTTGTGTCTGGAGGCTTGGGAGCGGGATTTTCGGATGAAATTCCGTTACGGTTGCACGATGAACTCGGAGAAATACGCAAAGGGTTGGAGGCCTACAAAACGATCGGGTCAAAAGGGGCGCTATCGGTGTGGGGAGATGACTCCGACAGTCTTCGCGTTGCGCTCCAGATGGCCGAACTGAAGTACGGGGGGTATGATGGATCGGAGTTTGTCTATTATAAGGAAATTACCGAGCGGGATGCGCGGGCGCTGTTTGCCATTTTCTATCAATCGGGATCGGTGTTTCTGCTTTTCAATCTTTATGGTAGACAAGACAAAAAGAGGATCGGTTCCGTTCGTGCGGTCAAGGACATCGATCGATTCCTCTCCGAGAACCCGCCGCCGTTTGAGGATTTCGATACGTATAGTCCCGGATCGAGAGCCGTCCGTTTGCTCTCCCGGGAAGTTGCCAACCTGAGAAAACTTCTCAATTCCTATGTCGAGGAACTTCGGGAATCAAACCGGCTGGCAACAACGGATACGATCCCGGACAAGACCGCCCGGGATGGTAAAACCGAGGCGGACAGGAAGAACGGGAGGCCCAGATCGACAGTGCAGAAGTGAGGCTGAGAAGAACGATGCCGTGGAATCGGAGGCGCAGACTCTGGCGCACGGGATGTCGGGGGCTTGAAGAAGAGTTTGTGTGCTTTACGTCAATAATTGGAGGGTAGATGCAACGGATGAAATTGCTGGTTTGCATGGGCGTTCTGGCGTTTTTTTGGCGGTGTAACAGTCCTTCGGGGCCGGATCTGGAGCGGGATACTGTTTATGTTCCCATAGAAACGACAACCGACACTACAAAGCTGGTGCTTGTTTCCACCAATCCTCCCGATGGTGCTGTTGGGGAAGCTGCCCGGAATTACGAAGGAATGTATCGGGGTATGGGAGGCGAAGTGTCAGGTTCTGATGGTTCGGTGACAATAGGGGAGTATCAGTTCGAACTAGTTTTCAATAACCCCATTGATGGCGACAATGTTTACGATGCGATCTCGATTTCCACTGAGAGCGAGACCAGATTTCGGTTGGAGGAAATCTTCTCTCCGAACGATAATGCACTCAGGATACATACCAGGTATTACGGGTACACGGTCGGTGAAACCTACCGACTGCAAATTGATACTACCCTCAGAGATGTCTATGGGAATACTCTCGATTCGGGAGTTTCGCTCAGCTATCAACCGGAGCCGTCTTTTCGGCCGACCAATGTATATCTTCTTGGGTTCACCAACCATGACCGTTCCGCCGATTTTACGACGAGAAACGCCGGCTCTTTAATTGTGATTGATTCGGTTGCCCCCTGGTTTGATGGAGGGTTGATACGATTCAACAGCTGGCTGGATGATTCCTTATTCAACGATCATATCGATTCACCCTCTCTTCCTTTGCATGCCAGTGTTGATACCGATGGATGGATGATGCTTTCACCTACGCAGGACAGTGGAATCGTATTGCAGCCACAGTCAAGACATACCATAACGATCAAAGACGGTATCCAGGACAGGAAAGGAAATCACTTGCCGGAAGATTTTGTAATTACGATGGTTGTCGACAGCTTCCGCGGGTGGCCAATTGGAGCGCATTTCTGGGGCAGTGAGCTGGTGGCCAGAATGAGCTTCAATTCCAGCATTGACAGTGCTTCGGTTGCCGGTGCGATCCGGGTATTGCCTGAAATTGGCATCCAGCCAGAGCTCCAGGTGGAAAAGCGTTCAAGTATCGTGCGGATCAAGTACTCGGGCGTTCTCGAGAGCCAAGCAAAAAACATGAAGATTCAGGTGACTCCTTTTACCAATAAGTTCGGTCAGGTTCTTGCGGACACGGTTGAGGTGACCCTTGAAGAGTAATGGGCATATTGACAGGGTGGTCGAAATACCCACAGCCGGCCGCGCAATCGTCTGTGATGCGGGAGAGCACAAAGAGAGTAGGATTACAAGTGCCTGAAGAGAACGGATTTAACAGAGTAGGTAGATGATGTTAAGTAATGTGATGTATGGGGTGGTGTTTGTATTGGATAGCCGTGGATGGACTTCGGGAAAGTGAAGCGTAGTAGAAAGGGTACTGGCGCAACCGGGACTCGTATTCATCCGCGATCCCAAGAATCGGTTTCTGATAATCGGCGGTATTTACAACGATGCTCGGCCGTGCGAATTCGAACCCGGTGACACCCTTCTGGAAATCGACGGTGATCCGGTAAACCCAGGCACATTCGGTTATGTGATACGGGACCTTCTGCTTGAGAAACCGGGGAAAGAATACGAAGCACTTATCGGGCGAAACGACGGCTTGAGAATGACTGTTACCGCCAAAACCATTCCGTTCTCGATCCGCCATGTGATAGAGGAGAAACACCTGACAACCGGAATGGAACAAACTCTTCGGCATGTCTGGAGAACGCGGTAGAATGCCCAATGATGCTGCTGTCTTGAATAGCAGGTGTTTCTTAGTGTCGTTCCCCCTATGGTGGATGCCGGGAGAGGTGCACGACGCTGTCGTGACCGGCACGAGCTTTTCACGAGATACAAACCGAACACTCAACTCACTATGCGAAAGGAATACCGATGCGACTCGCAGGACTGGTCATTCTCATAACGGCGATTGTTTCATCCGCGGGCATTCTGGATCCCGAGGAGATCACCGTGATCGATGAATCT
>JBEPYC010000221.1:0-7118 GCA_041641555.1 Chitinivibrionales bacterium
CTATCAAAAGATACGTTTTTCACTCAAATCACCTCTTTGCTACGCGATGCTCCTCGATGTATTTTGAGCGATTGCGGAAATGTTCTTTGAGTTTTTGATTCTTGAAACACAATTGTTTGCCTGCAAACATTTGCGGAGAGATGCCCGAGTTGGCTGAAGGGGCACGCCTGGAAAGCGTGTGTGCACCTCGTGTACCCTGGGTTCGAATCCCAGTCTCTCCGCCATACATCCTTGGGTGCGCCTCAGCGAGGTGTACCCAAGGATGTATCTCGTGGTGAGACTATTGGCAATGTAAGGACCGTTCGACCGGGAACAACGTGACCAGAGGTGAGCCCCCGAAGGGGGGTGAGCCAATCCCAGTCTCTCCGCCATACCCCCTGGGTTCACCCATGAGAGTGTACCGAGGGGGTATGAGAAGACTACCGGCAATGTAAGGACCGTTCGACCGGAAACGGAGTGACCAGAGGTGAATTCCGAAGGGACGAGCCAATCCCAGCCTCTCCGCCACTACCCCCTTGAGCATGCCCGGGGCGTGCCTCCGTCAAAAGGTCTTCAAGGATCATCAATCTGAATCGTACTACAGCGTTATTGAATACAGAATCGGGGCCAGGCCCTGCGCAACTCAAGACTGTGAACCCCGCCAGGTCCGGAAGGAAGCAACGGTAAGCGGACACCGAGTGTGCCGCAGGTTTACTTGGCCCCTTTTTTTGGGCCTCCTCCCCGAACCTGCCGGGCGCGGACCAACCAAAACCTCCGAATCTACCGACTGGCTGCCCTATCAATAGATGTCGACCCTCCTCCGCGCACCGCGCCGGCCCATACCTCCCCGAAAACAACGGTTCTTCTCTGCTCGTGCAAGCCAAAGTACCTCTCCACATATTCCTCTTGGTCCTGAGCCGCTCGCCGATGTAATTTAGTTACCGAAGCGACACAGTCGTATGTGCTGCAGAACAATGTGGAACCCATCCGGTCACTAACCCGTACCATCATTATTATATGAGCTACCTTGTATTAGCCAGAAAATGGCGCCCGCGTACGTTCGAAGACGTTATCGGGCAGGAACATATCACCGAGACGCTCAAGCGCGCGATCGAGAAGAGCCGCGTGGCCCACGCCTACATATTCACGGGAACTCGCGGGGTTGGTAAGACCACGACCGCACGAATCCTTGCCCGGGCGCTCAATTGCGACAACGGTCCAACTTCAGAGCCATGCGGCACCTGTGAATCATGCAAAACAATTATCGCGGGGAATAGTTTCGATGTTTTAGAGATCGATGGTGCTTCGAATAACAAAGTCGATGACGTACGGGAGTTGCGCGACAATATCGGGTACGCGTCGATGGGCGGCAAATACCGCATTTTTGTGATCGATGAAGTGCACATGTTGAGTAAGGCGGCGTTCAATGCGCTGCTGAAAACGCTCGAAGAGCCCCCGAAAAACGTGGTGTTTATTTTCGCCACGACTGAGCCGCACAAGATTCCGGAGACGATCCAATCCCGATGTCAGCGATATGATTTCCGACGGATTTCCACCGAACAAATTCTCAACCAGCTCGAGACGATTCTTACCAGCAGCGAAATTCCGTTTGAGCGAAGCGGTTTGATGCTTGTGGCACGAAAAGCCGAAGGGAGCATGCGGGATGCGCTTAGCTTGCTCGATCAGGTACTGTCTTCGTGCAAAGAGAAGATTGGCGAGAAAGAAGTCCGCTCGGTGCTGGGGCTTGTTGATCTGGATGCCTACACGAAAGTTATCGATGCCATCGTGAAACGTGAACCGGCGCCGGTGCTGGAGGTGGTCGAAGAGGTTCTGTATCAGGGGTATGATCTGCATGAATTCCTCACGGGCCTTGAAGAGCATCTCCGGAATCTGATTCTTGCAGGAATCCCCGGCGTACTCGAAAACAAGCGGTTATCGGTACATATCGATTCAGATGAACATCGGCGCCTCTTCTCCGAGCAGGCCGCGCAGCTACCCGAAGCCACGCTGCTTCGGATGGTAGAAATAGTCAAGAAAACCGAGTACGAGCTGAAATGGAGCGCCTTCGGGCGTTTTCTTGTGGAGACGATGTTACTCAAACTGGTTTACTTAGACAATTCGGCCTCCGTACAACAGATACTGGAGGCGATCAACGGCTCCTCGCCTGCATCACCCGCGAACGAATTATCGGTGGCGGGTCAAAAAAAAAAGGGAGCCTGACCTCCCGATAACCCCCCCCGAGCCTTCGGCGCCACCACCTCCGGAGCAACCGGCCGGGCAACGCGTGGATTCACCCCAGACGTCCGCGACGTTTCATCAGGGACCATCGCCTGAACCCTCCTCAGATGCTTCGCCATCGCTCTCACCTCCGATCGATACCATTCCCGAACAGCCGGTGGCAGCCCCGGAGTACCCCTCGACACAAGCGGAGACGGTTGTGGTCGAAGAGCCGCGGGAAGTGGATACGGCGGCAGAACCTGAGCCCGAAGAGCAGGTGCAGGAAGGTCCGCATTTCAGTGTCGAGCCGGCCCGTGAAGTAAACCTCGAGCGGGAGTGGAACGGTTTTCTGGATTACCTCATGAAAGACCGGCCGAATCTCGGCTCCTTTCTTTCGTTCGCCTCGCTGGTGGGCGTCAACGCTTCGGCGGTCGACCTCAGGTTCCCCTCATCCTTTCGATTTCAGTACTCGCAGGTGACCCAGAAGGATTGTCGTGCCGATGTACTTCGGTATTTGCATCAGTTTGTCGGTCATCCGATCGACCTTCGGATCACACTCGAGAAAGAGTCAGACAACGGCTCGGATACGAAGTCCGCCCCTCAGCTCCACGCCATGCAGACAGAAAAAGTCACCCTCCAGGACGAAATAGACAAAGAACCTATCATCGAAACGGTACTTGAGTTTTTCGACGGCGAAGTGATCAACTGAAAATCGCTGTTCGGTGGTTCTTGGCCGCGTGTGGTCCTACGCCCCCTGTTTCTTTCGCTCCGTTGGATCCTTTCGTAGTTTCCCTCTTCGCTGCTGGTTTCTCTGCCATGCGCCATCAAACAAACCTCCCGCTGTCATCGTAATTTTCTCATCACTCACTCCCGTACCTTATTTTTAGAGATTATTACCCAGCAAATATTCAAACGGAGGTCTTAGAAAACCATGGCCAAGAATATCAACAAACTTCTCAAGCAAGCCCAGAAAATGCAGAACCAGATGGCAAAGGCCCAGGAAGAGTTGGCGCAGAAAGAGGTCGAAGGAACCGCTGGGGGCGGGATGGTCAAAGTGACCATGAACGGTTCCAACGAAATCCTTGCCGTGGCGCTCAACAAGGAAGTTGTCGATCCTGAGGATATCGAGATGCTCGAAGACCTTATCGTGGCAGCATGCAAAAACGCCCAGGAACAGGTCAAGCAGATGTCCGATGAAGCGTTTGGGAGCATGCAGGGCGGCATCCCCGGGATGATGTAATTGCCATGATCAGAGCTATCGAACATCTGGCCGAATCGCTCAGCGGGCTGCCCACTATCGGCAAAAAGAGTGCCTGGCGACTTGCGCTCTATCTGGTCGATCGTCCTGCTGCCGAAGCGCAGCGGCTGGCGCAGGCAATTTTAGATGTCAAGGAACGGGTAACCACCTGCAAACGCTGCTTCAACTACGCCGAAGGTGAGCTGTGTTCGGTGTGTGCATCGAAAAGCCGCGAGGATACGGTCATCTGCGTGGTGGAAAAGCCCATGGATGTATTTACCCTGGAAAGCTCGGGCCGATTCCGGGGATTGTATCATGTCCTCGGCGGTGTGTTGTCGCCAATCAATGGAATCACTGCCGACAAGCTCAATGTCTCGGCCCTCCTGTCTCGTGTCGAAACAGAAAAACCACGTGAAATCATTCTCGGTCTGGGCGGGTCTGCCGATGCCGAGACAACGAGTTTGTACCTATCACGTATTTTGCAGGACCGCGATGTACGCGTGACTCGATTTGCTCGGGGGCTCCCGGCGGGAATGGAGCTCGAGTATGTCGACCAGATAACTCTTATTCAGTCCTTGAACGAACGCACCGAGATACGTTACGGAGACTAACTATGGCCGCACCGCTCAGCCCTGCCTGGCGATGGATTTACCGGGGAATCAGTTCGATATTCTTTCTGGGGTATATTCCCCTTGCGCCGGGGACCTGGGGGTCGGCGGCGGCGGTGGGATTTGTCGCATTCCTGAAATTCCGCGCCCCGCATCTCCTCGAATCTTCGATGTTCCTGTATCACTGGGTGTTTCTCGCCCTGGCAACCATGCTCATCATACTGATTGCAACCCGGGCGCAGCAGGCAATGGGACCCGACAATCCTGATCCCGGACCGGTGGTTATCGATGAATTTCTGGGGCAGATGATCACGTTTTTCATGATGCCCATTACGATTCGCACCTTGATCCTGGGTTTTTTCCTGTTTCGGTTCTACGACATTATCAAGCCCTATCCGGTCCATAAAATGGAAGAGCTCGATGAAGGGGCGGGGATTGTGATGGATGATGTTGCCGCGGGGGTGATGGCAAATATCACCATGTTCGGTATGATCGGCGTGTTCAACGTTATCACTGGGATGCTGAATTCATAGAATCGGCCTCCGAGACGGCCTTTTGTACCACTGCAATCCTCTCCTGAAGACCGGGATAGTGGTAGCCTTCCGCAACACTTCGATACTGCACCAGCGCTTTTTCGTAGGCGCCCGAGAGCGCCAGGCAATCGGCCATTCTCACACGTGCATTGGCGTTTTCCGGATCGATATGGAGCACCTTGCGGAAATACACCACGGCTGAATCCAGTTTCTCTTGTCTCATGTAGATATCGGCAATGTTCATAAGCGCTACGCCGTCTTCGGGGTTGAGCTCGAAGGATCGGAGAAAGTGGGTAATGGCGCTGTCGGGTTTTCCGATCATTTTGAATGCAGACCCCAGGTTACCATGAGCGTAGAAATACTCCGGATAGATCCGTACGGCTTTCTGGAGCGCTTCACGAGCACGAGAAAGCATATTCTCTCTGCGCTGTTGATCGTACACTTTCTGTGACTCGATAATGAGCATATTGCCCAGGGCCGCATGCATGCTTGCATTGTTCGGCGCGTGCTGGATATCGCGCGAGAACAGGGTGAGATTGTCCCTCCAGTCGGTATTTCGCGCAACTGTTTTCACCGAAAACAGGACCACGACAAGCCCCAATGCTCCATGGACCAGCATCTTTTTCCCCGGCCACATCTCGATCGCTTTCACCGCAAACCATGCAAGAATCAGACAAAATCCCACCGAAGGAATGAACAGGAAGCGCTCGGCCATGGTGGCGCCGATGAGCATTGCGATATTCGACGAAGGAGATATCGCGATGATCGAAAACAAAACAGCCCAAGATGCCGGGCTTTTTCTGCGAATGCCGGGGATTGCCAAACCAACAAGGGCAACCAGAAGCAGGATGGAAAACCAGACTCTCGCGCTGGCAAAACTGACCACAGGTATCTCATTGAATCCGTAGTCGTGCACCAGCGGATGGGGAAAAATGAGCAGGCGAATGTAAACCGGTATGAAAGACAGCGCGGTTGCAAGCTGATCCAGGCGCGATTCCGTAGCCAGCAGCGCGTTGTTTACTACGCTGTTGTTGCTGGTGTATTCTCCGAGACTACCCATAAAACCAGCCGTACTCACAATGTACACTGCAGTAATCGCAACAAACCAGCCGGTGATTCCAAGTATTCTTTTCCACTTCAGGTCGGTGAAAAAATAGAGAGATATCGGCACCACGGCCAAGAAAGAAACCGCGCTTTCTTTGCACAGAAGGCTCAACGAAAAGAAGAGCAGCGCAATGAGAATACGCCTGGGAGATACGACTGAAGCAGCGCTCTGTTGTTTTGTATGGCCCATCAGGCTGATCAGTGTTCCCAGAAGGAAAAGAAATGCAAGGAGCTCATCGCGTCCCTTCACATTAGCCACTACCTCCGTATGCACCGGATGTACGGTAAAAAGGAGCGTGGCCAGGAGTGCCGGGAAGAGTCCAATTTTGATTCCAAGAAAAAACACCAGCAGGAGCGCACATGAAACCGCATAGAGAACCGCGTTTATTCCATGAGCGATATTTGCATTGCTCTGAAAAATCTCATGCTCAAGGGCAAACGAAATCGCGGGAATCGGACGATAGTGCATTCCTGCGTACCAGTGGGGCCTGGTGAGAATCTCCGGAATCCCCTCGATCCCCTGCTGCACAAACTCATTCACCTGTATGACATACAGATCATCGAGCACATACTCATGACCGATAGTGTTGGCGTAGAGCAGGAAACCCAGGACCGAGAGCAGCAGAACCCACAAGGAATTCGGGAAGTGCCGGAGCGAAGCGGCACGGTTTTTTTTCTTGCGTTTGTTTCGTGCAGACATCATTTATAAAATACCCCTTCTCAGGTACCAGGAATGGATTTTGCCAGGGCTCCGTTGTACTTCAGTGCATTTTTTTGAATCCAGAAAGCGTTCTTACCCATGACAGCACCCGTGCCAAAAGAAACGCAGAAAACTATCGATTCCCTTATCCAACGACTCTCCGACATATTCACCACCCGAAATCTCACCCTGGCAACCGCCGAATCGTGCACGGGAGGAATGATCGGGGCGGCGATTACAACTCTTCCCGGGGTCTCGTCGTTTTTCAAAGGCGGCATTATCGCCTATTCAAACGAAATAAAACGCAAGATCCTTCAGGTGCCGGAGAAAACGCTCGTTTCCTTTGGTGCTGTGAGCCGGGAGACGGTTACCGTTATGGCTGAAGGCGCCTGCGGGGCACTGAAAACAGATTGTGCGATCTCGGTCTCGGGAATCGCCGGGCCGGGTGGCGCAACGGACCAGAAACCGGTGGGTACGGTCTGGATCGGAGTTCGTACACCGGGGAAAACAGAGGCATACCATTTTGTGTTCGATGGCACTCGGGAAAAAGTCCGGGAGGCGGCAACTCACGAAGCTCTCAAAGCGATGGTGAGAGAACTAAACGGTTAGAATGCTTAAACGGTGGTTGGGCAGAGGCGACTGGCATAATCGTTGCAGAGACTTACCGATTGAATACTGCAACCCAAGGAGGATCACTGATGAGGAAGAAAAAAGGAATAATGAAAGCACTCGAAAAAATT
>JBEPYC010000222.1:0-7056 GCA_041641555.1 Chitinivibrionales bacterium
AGCGCTCCTACCTTCGATCGTGCGGTCGGTTTGAAGGCGGACTCGACGTGTGGCAGAAAGGCCACTGCCGGTGGTATGTCGTAGTATTCCAATATTGTGATGATGGTGTCTACGTAGCGGGCTGACCGTTCAATACTGCGCCGGAAGGATTGTTTCAGCCCCTGTTGAAACCGTATGCGATACTCAGCTCCTTGTACTGCGTTGGCGATAGAGTTGCTCCGATAAGCACGTGCAAGAGCATGCTGTTCTTCGGTCCAGCTCGATTCTGGTGTCGTGGCGATACCACGGAGGCTTCCGGCCAGCTCGCGCCGCCGTTTTTCTATCAGCGTCCCCCACTGGTGTTTTGCTCTTCGTGGAAGGCGGAGGGTGTCAAAAATGACAGATGCGTGTTCGGGATCGTGAAGTACCCCTTCGTTATACGACAACTCTGCACAAACATAGGTCCAAAAGCGCACATTGTCCTCCAGCTCTCGAGGAACTGGAAAGTATCTGCCAAACAGATTCTCGTATCCATCGGAAGAGCCTCCGTGGGGAGAAGGCGTCAATGCCCGAAAACCGGGGAAGCCCTGTTTCTGGAGGCTCTCATCAGACGGTGGCATTATCGGGGAGGAAATCCAGATGCCGGATTCTGTTTGGGCCGGCACGGGGAACCTTGGCGTTCGGTGCAGTGGGCCCGGTTGACTATCCTCCCGACTCCAACGGGCAGGAGCAATTGTAAAAGCCATTGAAAGAAAAATGAGACACAGGAGCAGACTTGCCTTGGGCACCCCACTCCTTGATGTCCTTGTCCTGGAACGTGCGCATTGGCCGGAACAGGTGGCCTGGGCTGGTTTATGTCTTTTCCGCTTTTCGAAATTCCGCGGCGTGTTCATTCGCATCTCCCCTCCTTGCGTGAGTCCACCGTTGGGTTCACGTCGCATTCTCTTCAGACAAATACTATGCCAGCGGGAATTCAATCCTATGGCATGTTGGTTGCACTCTATCGTACAAATTATCAGACGAAACTGAAGAAGCTCAGGAGCATTCTGCGGAATTGAGAAATTATGCTGCAGAAAATGCAGTCGTGGAGAGGAGTTGTAGATGCACGTTGAGGAGAAGGTCCGGAAAAACGGTCACAAAAAGGGGCTACGGTTCCATTCGAGGAACAGGGGCGGCGGGAGCGTTTCTGTTCTTGCCGGAATCGCAGCTGCGATGATTCTATTTGTTGGGGCGGTAATCATTCTGGCATCAGCTATTTACGAAATGGCCTCCCTTGAAAAGAACATAAAAATGTGAGCCATATCAGGCCCGTCTAAATCACACCCGAAGAGCTGGTAAATGCTTGCTCCCAGAGGAAAAATGGGCCGTGGGTAGAAAGGCAGGAGCGCCGCCGGCGGGGAGGAATAAGACCCCGTTTCAATACGGCTGTCAACGCTGCTGCCCGGAATGAAAGCAACGCCGAAGGGTCCCCGTGGTTTCAGGTCTCCTTCACAGAGCGCATTGCTTTGCGATGTGTCCACCTTTCCACAAGCGTACCATTAGTCCCCTCAACGGGATCGGCATCGGGAATCGGTACTTCTGCAATGTCCCTGTCGGTGCGAGGAAGCTCTTCTTTTTTCCCGTAGTTCATGTCAAACTGACGTCCTTCCGGGTACGCTCCCACCACACCGAGTCCTTCTCCCGACGAGATGCGTTTATGGCTGGTTCCTGCCGGCAGCACAAGGACATCTCCGGCGCGAACAGCTACCCTGAGTCCGTTCGGGCCTCCCAGCTGCACCGTTGCCTCGCCGGCGTAAATTCCTAAAACCTCGTGAGTTACGCTGTGATAGTGGTGAAACGTGTAGATGCTGTCCCGCCATGAGTTTTGCCATCCGTTGTTGGAGAAGAGCTGTTCGAACTGTGCCGCGGGATCAGAGTGCGCATCCGTATCCATTGCACCTCGGTACACCAGTACCTCGAGTGTGGTATTGTTTGGAAACGTTCCGTCATCCTGAAGTAAGAAAGTTTCGATTGTTTGTACATCTGCCATGGGGAACCTCCTGTGCTGTTGTACTGGTGCGCGGGTCGTGAAACGATGTGCACACCTTTTGTACCGACATCAGTATTTCCATATGGAAAAATCATGCCAGGTGGTTTCGGCATGATCATTGCACACAATTGCATTCATGCGGAAAAAGGAGGTGCAATGCCTTTTCGGTTACTCCCCTATGAAAGCTCGGGAAATGGTATAAAGCGGATTGCAGATGAGCAGCTCGAACGGGCGGTGAATGAACTCTCCGATTCCGGATCGAGCCTGCATGATCGAATTCATAAGACGCGAAAACGAATGAAGAAAATACGGGGTGTGCTTCGTCTGGCGCGCCGGCCGCTTGGTAAAAGGTACAAAATAGAGAACGCCTGGCTTCGCAAGACTGCGCGTTCGATTTCGGAACTCCGCGATGCGCAGGCTGTCATCGAAACATGGGACAAAATCGATAACCACCGTAACCATGATCTACTCCGCAGGCACTGGGCATCCGTAAAGAAAAAGCTGGAGCACCGGCGCGATGCCGTGCTTGGGAAATCAGCAGAAATCGAAAACGAACTTGGCCCCTTGATCGATGAGCTCCAGGCCCGAAGGGAACATATCAGGAACCTTCCTTTGGATTCAGCGGATTTCGAGGGGCTGGCCGATGGATTCAAGCGTACGTACAGGCGCGGACGGAATGCAATGGAGGACGCCTACGGTTCGCCGACACCCGGAGCGTTTCATGAGTGGCGTAAACGTGTCAAGTACCACTGGTACCATCTGCGAATTCTTCGGGATGTGTGGAAACCACCTCTCAAAGGACGGCAGAAGAGTGCCAAACATCTTGCGGGTATTCTGGGAGACGAACACGACTTAACCGTTCTCCGGGAATTGTTTTCAGACTACCCGGAACTGACCGGACCCGGGGGGGGCGAAGCCGTGGGAAAGCTCCTCGATCGTCGACAGGAAGAACTTCGCAGGGAAGCCGAGGCGCTGGGAAAGCGGTTGTTTGCCGATAAACCATCGCGTTTTACCGGCCGAATGGAAGCTTACTGGAACTCCTGGAAAGAAGAAAATACTCGGGCGTGAAGTGGCTACAGTATTCACAGGGAGGTGAGAGGAACACGTTATGTTTACACAATACCCACAAGAGTACCTTATACCCCCCGGGGCGCAACCCGATCTCGAATCGACCCCTACCAAACAAGGAGAATCCTCCAATAAGGGAGACGCAAAACGGGAGACGCGCGATCTCCAGGAGCGCATCAAAGCATTGCATGAAAAGCTCTACGCTGGCAAGAAACACTCGGTACTGATAGTTCTTCAGGCACTCGATGCCGCCGGGAAAGACAGCACGATCAGAAGATGCTTTGGGCCGCTGAACCCGCATTGGTGTGAAACGACTACCTTTCGTGAACCCAATCAGACGGAGCTGCTGCACGATTTTCTGTGGCGTATCCATGAGCATGTTCCCAAACATGGCATGATCGGTATTTTCAACAGGTCTCATTACGAAGATGTCATTGCCGCACGGGTGAAAAACATCATAGACAGAGGTACCGTCATCAAAAGATATGAGCATATAAATGCTTTTGAGAAGTTGCTGACCGATGAAGGGGTTGTGATACTCAAATTCTATCTTCATATCAGCAACGAATACCAGAAGCGCCGGCTGCAACGAAGACTACGGCGAGAAGACAAACGCTGGAAGTTCAATCTCAGCGATCTCAAGGAACGCAAGAAATGGGACGATTACATGGTGGCGTATCGGGAGACGCTTGGTGCGTGCAGTACGCAATCTGCTCCGTGGTATGTGATTCCTGCCGAGCGAAGGTGGTACAGAGATCTCGTTATCCTCCGAATTCTTCACTCGGTTCTCGATGACCTCAATTTACATCTTCCCGAAATCGATTTTGACCCCGACACCGTAAAAGTGGTGTAGAAATCAGGATGTGCCGGTAAGGCGGAAAGGCTGAAACACGTGTATGCAATTATGGATTCTTCGGGAACGCTTGGGAAAAGTGTCGCCGGCCTGCTTCTTGCAAACGGATTCGGCGTTCGCATAGTCACACGAAAGTCAGCGGGTTTGGAGTCATTAGTTGCCCAGGGCGCAGAAATGGTCGTGGGCTCTTTTTACGATTTGGATTTTCTGGCGGAAGCATTTTCGGGCACGCGTGCTGTTTTCACGATTCTCCCTCTGGACATTCAGGATACTCGCTTTTTGGAGGCTCAGCAGAGAATGAGCACATCTGTTTCGCAAGCGGTCGGCAGAAGCAACGCAAAAAAAGTGGTGAATGTGAGTGCCGTGGGGGTAGGCAATCCGGCGATCGGAGGAATTATCCGGGGGCTTAGTGAACAGGAACAGCGTTTGAATGAGGTCCCCGACATCGATGTCGTTCACGTCAGGGCGGCATACTTTATGGAGAATCTCCTGTGGTTTGTGCCCGAAGCATTGAAATGTGGCGTATTTCGAAGCCCTTTCAAAGAAAGTGTATCCGTCCCGATGGTTGCTTCTTCTGACGTGTCGGGACTTGCTGCGACACTCTTGTACGATCTGGACTTTACGGGCAAAACATATCATCGGATTCTTGGTGAACGCACGTTATCCATTGGGGAAATCGTTACCATACTCAAACAGGTTCTGGGGATGCCGGAGCTTTCCTATGAGAGCATGGATTATCATGAGGCGGAGGCGTTCTTCGCTGCCAGAGGGTGCAGTCCTGCCGTGTCCGAGGCTCTGGTTCGCTTGCATAAAGACATAAATGAGGAAGAACTTTACAGTGGGCAGGAGCGAACGGCCAGTACCAGTGCCGAAACACCATTCGAGGAGTTTGCGGCATATGCTCTTACTCACCAGACCGAAAAGACAGGGCAGGTTTCGGCGTGATCAGATTTTATCTTGCATCAGTATGGAAGAAATCAGGACGATTTGCCCCAGTGTTCTTGATGGCATTGCTACCACTTCTTTCTATCCAAACATGCACCATCCCGGCGGTAATAGAAAAAAGGCAGCGGCCGTATGAGGTTATTCATTGGAACGGAGGCCCCTTTTTTTATGTAACCTATTATTGGCAGGGTCAGAGCATCGATGAAGTCCAAGCGCTGCGGCGCCGGTTTGTTGGATGGGCACAGGAGCAAAACTACCTCGCTCTCCCGGTCAGCCGGTACCCTCAGTCTTCGATATGGCAAATCGGCTTTGTTTCACTTGTAGAAACAGTTGAGCGGGACTCATTTGACGGGTATGCGATTGAACGTATGGATATTCCGGCCGGTGGGTATGCCGAGATGACGTTGACCGGCGATCCGGAAGGACTTAGGTTTCGCCGCCAGGAATTTGAACTGATGCTTCAGGATGACGGCCTGGTTGTTGAGAGTCCTCCCTATGAAATCTTTCCGGAGCTTGTTGCCGATACACTCAAGGATGACCCAGGCATTTACCATCTACGTTTTCTAATCGGTGCGGCAGAACAAATGCTCGAGGAAAACACGGAGGGGCCTCCCGGAGAATAATGCTTCAGCACCCGCTCTTTCGCACGACCGCAAGGGATACTTGAGAGACCGTCCTGAATTTGATTTTGCTGCTTTGCTATGCAACAAAGGCTCCGTACGAATGTGAGACCATTGCATGGACCAGCTCTTCGGCTTTTTCTTTCCCGAACAGGATCTGCACCAGTTCCAATGCAAATTCGATTGCTGTGCCCGGCCCCCGGCTGGTGATACAATTGCCATCGACAACCACCCGCTCTTCTGAGGGCTTTCCAGAGCGGAGGAGGCCGAGATAGTTGGGGTGACATGTCGCATTCTTACCTTCGAGCAGACCAAGAGGTTCGAGTACGATTGCGGGAGCCGCACAGATTGCGGAATACAGGCGATCGCCGCTTTGTTGATTCAGCAGAATGTCTTTGAGCGCAGCTGAGTCGGCCAGATGCTTGGCCCCGGGCATACCTCCTGGAAGTGCTATGAGCTCAAACGATCGCGAAATACATTCTTCAATCGATGTGTCGGCGGTTATTTTTACTCCACGAGAACAAACCACCTCTTCATTGTTCACTGAGGCTACCGTTACGTCTCCGCCACCTCGTCGTAAAACATCAATTATGGTTACCGCTTCGATTTCTTCGGTACCATCGGCAATTGGAACGAGTATCTGTTTTCTCATAAGTTTCCTCCGTACAAAAAGTGGTGCCGTTCAATGGCGTGATCGTGCCTCAGCAAGCGTGAGTGAATAAAACAGGCGCGGAAGCCGCGAAATCCGGTCCCATCCCGAACCTTCTTGTATCTCGGTAAAACGGATGTCATCAAAGTACTCATCGAGAAGCATTTCGCGCTCTCGCATCAGCGGGGGAATGCCGGAATCTTCTTCTTCCCAGATCGCCGTGTTATTCGGCTTCAATCGTGCTTTGAGAAGGCTTTGGGACAGCTTTGGTCCGAACACATAGGTTCTGGATATATTACCATGTGCAAGCTCCCGTTCGAGCTTGTCGATCTTATTGGTCTTGATTCTGGCCGACACTAAATAAAACGGCATGCATCTCACCTGCTTGTCTCGAGAAGACTAACTCCACTGAGACCTTTCAGGAATAGTTCAACAGCAATCATTGTAAGGAGCATTCCCATAAGTCGTTGTGCGGCACTCAAGGTCCTTTGGCCGGCGAACCGAACGATCGGATCCGACACCAGTAGAACCACCCCGGTTGCTGCCCAGGCAACAAAGAGAGCAAGAAGCCATTGTGGCCATCGGCCTGGAGAACGAGCCATAAGAATCATTATAGCTGCCATCGCAGAGGGGCCGGCAATCGATGGAACGGCCAGGGGAAAAACGAATGGTTCGGTATCACTCGCACGTCCGAACAACTCACCTGGTTCAGCAAATATCAATCGAATCGCTATGAGAAAAAGAATGATTCCTCCGGATATTCCCAGCGATGGTTCAGATATTCCAAGGAGCATAAGCAAGTGCCTGCCCACCAACAAAAACAGAACAAGAACACTCAGCGCGATAAGGAGTTCACGAATAATTATCCGCCGTCTTTGTTCTCCGGTGAGGCCCTGGAGCAGAGACACGAACA
>JBEPYC010000223.1:0-7034 GCA_041641555.1 Chitinivibrionales bacterium
CCGATTGCGGCAGAAACACACGGGCGCCCGCGTGCCACACCCGATCGGCCCGGGCGAGCACCGGTTCTCCTCCGGGCATCCTTTCAGTCGGTATTCGCTTCGGGCCTCTACCCTGCACGAAATACCGCGGCCGTCCCCCTCCCCCTGGTAGGGATAGTTTCCCCTCGTTTTTCAATCCATAACCAAATAGCGCATCCAGGTAGAGCGTGATGCATTCGCGTTTCAGACTGAATTCGCTCTTTTCATTCTTTTCCTTTTTTGGTACACTCGGAACAGACGTTTTCTTATTCTCATTCCACCGAGGAGGTCGCGTGAAAAGATTTTACGCCACCATACTTCTCTCTGTCTGTCTAGGGCTTTTTTCCTGTGACATTTTCAGCCCGGAGGAACCTGCAGACGACCAGAACACCGACACGGAACAGCAGGAAACCATCGATGAGAATGAGAGCACGCAGGGTGCTCTGGACGGCCCGACCAATTTTCGCGTCATTTCTCAGACCGACACTTCGGCGGTGCTTGCCTGGGATTCAGTGTCAACGGCAACGTCATATACTCTTTTTATCGAGGGGAGCGCTGAAAATCTCGACCATGACTGGTCGCAGACGGCGACCGCGAATCGATGTACACTCACCGGCCTGAAATCAAACGTCAGCTATACGGTTAAAATCTGGGCACTCAGAGATTCCAGCGAATCAGAAGAAATGGCGCTGGTTGAATTTGTCTACTGGCTGCATGGTTCCCCCGAAAGCGTCCGGGCGACTCCAGCCGAAAATGGCACCACGACACTGAGTTGGGATAAGAAAACAGGTGAAGAGATTACCGGATACCGGATTTACGTTATGGACCATAACGGAGTCAAAGAAGATTCGCTCGACGTCGATACTACAGCAACTTCAGCAACCGTTTCAGGGCTTGCCTCCAATCGAGCCTATAAGATCAGCGTAGCCACCCTGGCGGAAAACGGGGTTGGACCTGTCGACAGTACTGCCCAGGTCGATACGAGTTCCTCGAAATACAACACCTTCCGCCTCCCCTATGCCTATGTGTCTACCTACCAAACCCCGCCGCAGACTGGAGGAGGTGATCTACTCGGAGTCAAAGGCGGAATCTACATGATGGGCAATATCTGGGAGGATACTGTGGATAACGCGATGACCGATCATCTGTTTGCGGGGGCGATACCGATCCACGAAGTCATTGTATCCTCGTTCTACCTGGATCCCTACGAAACGACCACAAGAGAGTATGTGGAGTTTCTCAATGATAATCACCCGTTGGAGTTCCTCGAGAGCTGGCTGCTCTTGAATGGAGATACGCTGGGTAATCTTGGGTATATGAATACGGCGAGCTATAGTGTCGCCGGGGACTCATTCGCTGTCGAATCCGGCATGGAGAACCATCCAATGGTCGGTCTCCACTGGCATGGGGCCGCAGCGTACTGCAACTGGCTTTCTCAGGAAGAAGGCTTGGAGCCCTGTTATTCGGCCACGTGGGAATGTGATTTCACCAAAAACGGCTACCGTCTTCCGACCGAAGCAGAGTTTGAGTACGCCTCTTCCGGAGCATTTACCGGAGTCAAACAGCGGTTTCCGTGGGGATATGAGTTCAGCTCTTCCGCTGGAGCCGTGGGCCCCGAGGGCGATCTGGAGCCGGTGGGAAGCTATTCGGACTATCATGGCTTTTATGATCTTGCAGGGAGCGTAATGGAATTCGTGAATGACTGGAGTGATACGAGTATGGTATCCTATGCGGTCGGGACAACCCCCTATTACATCGAATGCCGATCAAAGGGAGTGGTGATCGACCCACGTGGTCCCGAATACAAAGGATTCAAGCACCTGATGCGCGGTGGTGGATACCATGCGGGTAAAAAGGAATCTATGTGTATCTACCGCTACATCGACCATTGCAATACGTCGAATGATTACGGATTCAGAGTGGCGCGCAGTGCGCTATAGGACTCGAAAAAACCGTAAAGCACCGTTCTCGCCCGCCGCCACGAAATGTCGCGGCGGGCATTTTGATTAACTCCCGGTATTACTCAGCACATCTGCCTGTATCATCGATACCGAGCACCCTTCGGTGATAAGATGCGGCCCATCCTCTCCATCATAAACGAAATGCTGTTCCGCTACCGGGGTATAGACGAGGTAGCGACAGCTGCCGATATCCGGACTTGATATCGCGCGGGGGTAGGCAGATGAAACAAGCAGAAGATCTACCTCCGGAGTACCTATTTCCTGCCTGGATGTTCGACTTTCTGAGGGATACAGGAGACCCGGAATTCGGCAGGGGTTTCGATATGTATTTGCTCGGCGGCAGGACTAAAATGCTGTTGAACCACCTCTGGCAGGAATTCCTGAAACGTAACTATCTGGAAGGCATCACCGGATCGGGCCCGAGCGAACCCGAGCACATCTCCGGTGAATTCCGAGATCTGCCGAACCGATCGATCAATGGAGTCAAGCTTCTCACCCACCCCGAGTTCATCATTTCTCTGTCTTCTGAGAGAACGAACAGATGCCGCGATGGGAAAAAGGTAGTTTCTGATTTCGTGACACACCTGCGACGCCGACCGCCCGATCGAGCCCAGGTGACGAGACTGTTCGAGCTCAAGCAGTGTTTCTTCGAGCTTTCTGCCGTATATCTTGCGATCTTTGACCAAAAACGACAATCTATGATGAACACGTGTAAAAGAAAAACTGCAAACAGTGGTATTGTCATCACAGCGACGCTTGGGACATCATCTATTGTGCTCCGGAAAACAGAATCGGAAAGCAACCGGATCAATTCAAAAACTCCGGCACCCGCAAGAAACATGGATCCAATGAGGGTAACTCTAAAAAAGGTTCTGAAACGCATCGAAATGCTAATTGGAAGATAAGGTCAGAAGCCCTTGCCGGGAAAAGAGCAGCAATGATATAGTTAAATCTGCACCAGAACACATTTTTTACGCACCTGACACCCGAAGCAGGAGTAATCCGATACAGAAAAAGAACACACTTAGATCCGCAATAACCGTGGTAGTTTTCTTACCAAGGCGCTGAGAAAAATAGAGAAGAAAGTAGACGCCCGGATATGCTGCGTTAAACACGTAGAACAAGACTAAGCTGGATGATATCAGTTGGAAAAACCAGAGCACCGCAACTACACTCAGCCAGATAATGGTAGGCATAAGCGCCGTATATAGAATCGTCTTGCGAACTCCATAACGAACCGGAATAGTCGGAATCGCTTCTGCGCGGTCCCCTACCACATCTCTGATATCGCAAAAATTTGTATTAACATAAATGACCAGCATACCAGAAAACATCGTTAGAAGAGTCAGAAGCGGCCGTCCGATCTCGCTCGGATGGGCGAGCCAGTTGATAATGAAAAAGGAGCTGCCCAGGGTAACACTTACCGTCAGGCTTTTAGCAAAGGTGAGGTCTTTGAGGCGCACTCGTTTGAATTTCTTTGTACTCGTCCAGATGGGAATAAGGGGAATAGAGTAGGCTGCACCGATCCCCGTGATGAAAAAGTGAAACGGCATCAGTTTTCCACTCATATACAATCCCAGAAGAGTAAGCGAAAGAAGCGCTATTATCGACGGCAGCAAATACCGATTATGGTTGAAATAGACACGTTTCTCCGGGTCATTCAACATATCTTCTATGTCCGTATAGCGGTTAATCCCATAAACACAGAATACAATCGCCCCAAACGAGGCAGTCAGCAGGGGATCAATAGGAACACCCAGGAATATTGAAGTACTCAAGAGACCCATTGCTGATGTAATACCGAAAAAAAGCAGAGAGAAAAAGGGAAATGATAGCACTCGCATTTTTACCTCGATTGGTTATGGTCCATATGCTGTAGAGAAACATGCCTACCATACTGTATCTTGTACTACTTCATTGTAACTTGTATTCTCAGGTGAATCAAGAGAAAAGGTTTAGAATGTGATGGATGCCGAGCTGGTCCATAGCTTACTTCAATCTTTCTGTATCAGCACCGCCACGGTGGCCGTTTTTCTTATTGCTATACAGCTCCGTACATCATTCGACAAATCTCTTATTTACTTTGGCACCGTGCTGCTTCTTCTCTGTGCGTTCGCGGCAGCGGATATTTGGGGAGGGGCCACAAACACAAAACCCAGCCTCATCGTTTTACAACACGTAATAATTTCCTTTGTTCCCCCCTGTGCGCTGCATTACCTGCAACTGGTCGCCAGGCAGCAGAAAACTCGCCAGGTTCATATACTGCTTTCTTCCGCGCTGGCAGTATCGGTCTTGCTTTTATCGGCTCCACTCCTCGAGACTCGGAACGATACCGTGACGCCAACATTTTGGTATTATCTAAGCTTTTTTCCCTTTCTCGTTGTCAGTGTAGGCGTGTTGATTGCATGGGTGTTGTCAAACCTCAACAAAGCAGACAAGAGCCTCAAGAAGTTGCTCATCGTTCATCTTATCGGGTTTTTGTTCCTGACCTTCTCTGGGGCGCTTGATCTCTAT
Organism: Chitinivibrionales bacterium; assembly: GCA_041641555.1. GTDB lineage: Bacteria > Fibrobacterota > Chitinivibrionia > Chitinivibrionales > WJKA01 > JBEPYC01. Next base: position 4,494 of record JBEPYC010000223.1, read on the forward strand.
CAACTCTTTCGGGGTAAGCATTTCACTGCATCTGTGGCGAGCTACGCCATAATTGGAACTGTCGGGTTGGGATTGGTGTTTGCGTATTTCTTCACTGAGCGCCTCATCACCATTATCCGCGAGCGCATGGTATTCACCGAACGACTGCAGGAATCGTATCGCGAACTCGAACAGGCTCGGGGTTTGAGTGAAATCGGAAGATCGACCGCGATTATCAACCATGAGATTAAAAACTATACCTGTGTAATTTCCGGATACGGACAATATCTCCTTCAGAGAGCGGACCTCAAGGAACCGTTCACCGAGATGGTGAATCGAATAATCGAAACGGCCACTAAGCTGACTACCTTCAGCAACGAAATACTCGATTTCTCGAAAGCTAAAATTCTCAAAGACAAACAACCGCTTTCAATTGGCCCTCTCGTCCAGAAATGCATCGAAACCCACTGGCCCGACAAACTTGATCAAATAACGCTTTCCGGCGTGCATCCGGACAACCACATTCACGGTGAATGGAGAAAACTGGAACGTGTTTTTGTTAACCTGATCAGAAACGCATTCGAGGCAAAGGCGACCGATATCGACATCCGCTTCATTCCTCGTGACTACGTGCTCCTGGTGGCAATCGAAGACAACGGAGTGGGATGCGGTGCGGAAGAATGCTCACATTTGTTCGAAGCATTTCGGACAACCAAAGACAACGGAACGGGCCTTGGACTTCCAACCAGCAGAGCAATAATCGAAGCCCATGGTGGAAGAATCTCGGCATTATCGAAGAATACTCTCGGAGAAGGTCAGCATGGGGTAATTTTCAATATTGTGTTCCCCACTTACGCTGCTCCGACCGGACATAAAGATGATATTGTTTTTATCAAAAACTCATTAGGAAATCTTGCTGAAGTCATTAGAGTATTTCAAAACGTGTTTGTTTCCCCCCATGTCATCGAATCCGCCGATGAGCTCACGACTGACAATTTTATTCCACAGAACTGCCGGGTCGTGGCCGCACCGGAAGTCGTCGCCGATATCGTGTCCCGAAACCTCGGGTATCAATGCTATTCAGTTGTAAAAAGTGACGATGGAATTCCCCGTGTGGTGGGGAGCCCTCCGGACCGCTTCGAAGGTTTGTTCTCCGAAGAATTCATTCTCGAAAAACTTCTTCGCAAAGCCGGTTGAACGTAAAGCAACAGTAATGCCATCTCGTCTCACACGAGGCACGCACCCCCACTTGTCTTATCTGCAAACCGGCCTGGATCGCTCTTCCACTTTAGGGTTTCGAGCCGACCGACTGGGAATCGAATGCAAAGCGGAACATTCCTTTTTTTGCTGTGCAAGATTCGCGCAACAAGGCTATTTCGTAATCGACAATTCATTTCCGGAAACGGGGAAATTGCGGTTCAAAAAGAGCACGGAAGGCAGCAGGGCTGGTGTTGTATATTACATCATGTGTCTGAACGGGCAATGCATGGCACTTTAGGTGTGCCGACAAATGGGGCGCGCGAGCGCTCGAGACGCAGAATCGGTTGAGGCATCCTTCAGTTACGCTGTCCTTCATTGAAATAGAGGAGTATCGCATGAAAGTCACACTCGCGAAATCTCATTCATATCCGACTCGAGTTGTCCTGATAACCAAAGAAGAAGCTGCGGGAATTCCGGATTTCGAAGGAGCCAGCGGAAGCATTGCCGTTCACTATGAAAACCAGGATACCGTTGTCTACTGCGGTCTGGGAGAGGCATCATTCTGCACGCTTCGAACCGTCCGTTCGGCTGCCGGTCAGGGCATACGAAAATGCCGGGAACTGAAGCGAAAAGAGCTAAGCCTTTTGTCACCTGCCGCACGGCTGAGTATCGAAGGAATCGAGAGGGCATGTCTTGAAGGCGCCCTACTGGGTTCGTATGCTTTTACCAAGTACAAAAGCGAAGAATCGACTGAGCTGGGAAAAGTCGAATATGTCGGTTCCAGCCTCAACACCAGAGATGTCAGGCATATTAGTGGTATAGCCGAAGGCGTCAAGCTTGCCCGTGACCTGGTAAACGAGAATGCGAGTGTGATGACGCCAGAAGGGCTTGCCGAGCAGGCGCGAACCATTGCAAAGAAAGCCTCCATTCGTGCGACCATTCTCGATGAAAAGGCAATCGAGAAAAAAGGCCTCGGCCTGCTGAAGGCCGTGGGTCAGGGTTCCCCCTATCCTCCGCGCCTGATACTCCTTGAATACAAAGGCAATCCACGGGTCAAAAAAACGACCGCGATAATCGGAAAAGGCATAACCTTCGATGCCGGTGGTCAAAACCTCAAGCCCAGCGGCCATATCGAAGACATGCGAATCGATATGGGTGGAGCCGCGGCAGTACTGGGCACCATGGATGCCCTCGCCCGGACCAAGCCGAAAGTAAATGTGATCGGTGTTGTGGCCGCTGCACATAACGCTATCGACGGCAACTCGTATTTCCCCGGAGATATCTACCAGTCATATTCAGGAAAGACAGTCGAAATCTTGAATACCGACGCCGAGGGACGGCTGGTTCTGGCCGATGCCATTG
>JBEPYC010000224.1:0-6999 GCA_041641555.1 Chitinivibrionales bacterium
GACCCGCTCCTTGAGAGGACAATGCGATCCGTTTGCCTGAAGTTCATCGTCTTTGATGAAATCCCCGCCGCCATCGATCAGCTCCTGCACCCGTTCCGCCGTGGCTTCGGGTGAGAGTCCAACACTGGGCTTGATTATCGTACCGATGATCGGCCGACCTTCGACACCGGCAAGCTTCCGAGTGCCCTGTATACCAAATTGGGGACCGGGATAGTGTGCTTTGAAATCCTCCGGTACCTCCAGGTCGACCAGACGAAGACCCGAAAAAGCCTTCAGCTCAAAAAGGTTTCCCGCGATCGTGGCAATCAGGTTAGTGAGACTTACCCCGACATTTTCAAGAGGCCAGGAGATGGTGACATCTGCCCGTTTGCACGACGTTTCCGGAGCTGCCGTACTGCCCGGAAGACTCGGTGAATCGACTGAGCTTCGCTCAATAATCGACTCGACCCGTGCCATGTGCCGCTCGACAAGTTCTTGTGTCTCCCCGGGCACTTTGAGAAAGGTGCCCGCCGACTGTTCACCGGCAAGCGTTTCCGCGGCCTTCTCCAGGGGAAGGGCGGTCTCTATGAGGTATGTGGCGGTTATTCGTGACATAACTTTGGGAAAACTTCGAATATTAAAACCCGAAATTCGAAACAAACTCAAATTATCGAATGTCCAAGTATCTAACAAAAGGTCAGCGATACCATGCCGAGACTTAATCGCGGGTTGTTCGGCGGGGCAAGAGCAAATCTTTCGTAGAAGGATCTCGTGAAACCCCTCTGCCCATGAACATGATCAGATGTCGTAGCCCATTTCCGTCAGGAACTGTTTGAGCCCCAGGAGGCCGCTTTTTGTGCTTGTCAGGACCTGTTTTCCAGTTTCTTTTTCGAGTGTTTCCTGCATGCGGGCCATCGAACCCTGTGCAAGAACAAAAATTTCCGTTTTATCCGCCAGGCCTTTGGCCGTCTCCAGAATGATCCGATCGTGCCTGTTGGAATCTCCGCCGACAAGCGCCTGAAAAGCCCCTTCGGCAAGCCCTTCCTCTACCAATACCTTTTTCCCCACCTGCTTTGCCTTGGACTGCACCAGCCTTACGGTCGGTCCCAGGGTCGTTGGTAATGTGGCAAGCACAGCGACTCTCTCGGCCGAACCGACTGCGGTCGCGGCCATCGGCTCATCGATTTTAATAACCGGCAGATCGATTCCTTCCCGCAGCGAATCGAAAACTTCACCAACCGAAGAACAGGTGTTGAAGATTACATTCGCTCCCGCGATCCGGGCGGCCTCACAGTAGCCTTTTATACGTGCATGAATTGCGGGAGTTGGCCCATTTTCCCGAATCGCCTCGGCAATGAGGCTGTCATCCATTATGTTGACCAGAGCGACACCGGGCAGCAGTTGAGGAAAGAGCTCTTTGAGAATGGGAACCAGGGGCGGGGCCGTATATATGGCGCCAACAACCGGCACGCTTTGAGGTGACATTGCATTGCTCCATTGGGAAAGTCTTGTGTTTAGTCTCTTCAAAATGTGTGGATGAATGCATCCAAGTCAAACCAGAGTGCTTCGTTGCAAGAATTCTCTTACATCACCGCTGAGGCGATAATGGTTCCGTTGATACTCAATTTGATCGTACTCTCCAGAGCAGGATAAAGAATGGATTAGGATGCAGGTTATATATGTTATATATTATAGAATATGAGAAGATCGCTCTACAAATCCATCTCGGAACAAATCCGTAAGGACTATCTGGTCGGTGGGCACACTGAGCTCCCTCCGATCGAGGAGCTTTCAAAGCGCTATGGCGCAGCTTATCGCACAACCTGGAAAGCGCTTCAGTGTCTCGTTGCCGAGGGAAAAATTGAGTGCACAACCGGTAGACGGGCACGAGTCGTTTCCAGTGAGCCGGCACCGGTATCAATATCGCGTTCCGAAGAAACCATATACCGGCGAATCCGTGAGAACATCCTCGAGGGTACCTACAAGGCCGGGACGGGGCTGCCCAAACGAGATTATTTCGTTCTCACCTACCATGTAGGCCCCCGTGCTGTAACGGGAGCGCTCAAGAAGCTCGCAGCCGAAGGACTGGTACATAAACAGGGAAAGCGATACATCGTTGGCCCTCAAACAGAGAACTCGCCGGTGGAAAAAAGTTTTCGTGGAACCAGCCGGGAGCCTGTTGTTCTCTGCATTTTGCCCTTGTCACGTTTCATTCGCAACATCACGATGAGTAGCCACAATGAACGTTTTTTTCACTCCTTTTCTTCTGAGTTACTCCGTTTTGGAATCGATCTGCGATTCTCTGCAATGTATGAGCTACGGCTCGATGCAACCGGGCGTACCGATCAATTGGAAAACATTGCAACACTTATTCGTAAATTAGGCAGGAGATATCGGGGCGCACTGATTCAGGTCGGGAATCAGTTCCAGGACCTTCCGGTGTGGCTCCCCCGTCTCCAGGAATTCAAGAGACCCGTGGTCTTTTTCGACTCAACCGACCAGGGCCAGGACCTTGTTCGCGGGAACTTCGGTCTCAAGGAGAATTACTATCGCCTGTTGTTCAATGAAAGAGCAGCCGTCTCGCTCGCCCTGGAGGGCTTGTGTGAATACGGTCACAGCCGAATCGGCTACCCTCTCAGCGCGCAGGGAAAGAACAACTGGATGATTCAACGAGAAAACACAGCCCGATCGATCATCAAAGAGCAAAAACTTCCTTGCACGCTCATAACAGCGATTAAAAATGAACCTTTCTGGTGGTCACCGGGCTCCCCCCCATCCGCCACATCCCTTGAAATGCGGGTACGTGACGGTTTTGCCAGACTTTCCGACAAAGAAAGAAGCACATCCATTCGAAAACGCCTGCTCAATGAAACAGAATCTCTGAAAAGATTGATCGGCAATCGCGTCACGGCATTGCTTTGCCCCAACGATATAACCGCAGATGAGCACCTTCAGTGGGCTCGAATTGTAGGGCTCGACATCCCGCATGATATGTCGATTGTTTCGTTTGATAACACCTACGAAGCTGTCGCGAAATCTATCTCGAGTATCGATTTCGGGTTTGCCCATCTCGGCTACCTGGCCGCACGAATCATGGTCGACGACATTCCCGTTCGCACCGATGCCGAAGGAAACATACGCTCCAAATGCACCTTCGTGAGTCGCAACTCGATCGATAAGCCTCGTCCAGTGCCCTTCAGCTTCTAACCTCCTGCCTGAGCCGACGGCCAACCCGGCCAACAACTACACTATCGTGCATACCTGAAATACCATATCGCCCGACAATAATCTTCTGGTACAGTTACCTTGTTACAGTACCGTATGGCGAGCCTGTGCGATGGGTTCCTGAATGGGCACTATCGAGCGGCAGCCTTTGTGGATTCATGGTTGATGCAAGAGAATGCAGCCACTCTGGGACGAACTGCCGGAGCGAGATCCAGACGAAAACCCGGCAAGACGCAACAGTTGTCCTCACCACTTTTTCAAGGAGTGCTTTTATGCAATCAAGGTTGATCACGGTATCGGTTACGACATTGACCCTCATCCTGGGTTACTCTCGACTACCAGCGAGCCAAAGCCCTGTTTTCCAAGAACAAAATGGTCTTATCGTCATCGAAGCCGAGTCGTGTCCTCCTGCCGAGGGTTGGACCAAGAAAACCTCCGATAATGGCGAGCCTAACAGATACGGTAAATGGACTGGTAGCGGATACTACATGGCCACGAGAACCTCGATGAATAAGATGCCCAGTGACCATATGATCTACAATTTCAAGGTCAATACGCCTGGAAACTATAAATTCATTATCAGGGGAACAAAACCTAGCGGCGTTGCAGGGGATGAAGCCAATGACTGCTGGACTTACTGGAACGTAAACGGCTCCAATAAGGGACCTGCACGTAAGACCGTTTGTGGCGGTGAACGCTGGTGGTGGAAAGTGCAGCCTTACGACGGCCACAACCAGGTGCCTAACCACGCAGTACAGAACCTTCCCGCAGGAACACATCAAATTGGTATTGGCTACCGTTCTGCCCACTGGTCATTTGACAGGATAATTATATGGACTGGAAGTGTCGTCACTGCAGGAAAGAACTCGATTCCTGGTGTGAATTACCGACTCGAGGGAGCCGAGTACGGATTCGAGGGAAAAGTGGACTACGGTGCAATACTCCCTGAATCACCGCTGGAGGGCACTGCAAGTCAGATCCCTATTCTACAGAAGAAGCTCGACATACCTAGCCGATTTCGCTCGCCGGCGTATTTTCTGCCCAATGGCGTTCGCCTGATTGGCCACAATAATGAGACATCCGACGTGTTGCGCATGATTATCGGACGCCAGGAAAACGGCTCGTTTGTTCTCCAGCCGGAAACCCGGTAACGCTCGTCAGTCTTTCCTAAAGGACCTAAGAGCCCGGCATTCACGACAGTGAATGCCGGGCTCTTTTTCGATAAGGGCGAAAAGAATCGGACTATCTTTTTGCCCTCACAGACTCTGGTTTCTATGTCTTCGCCGATTTGGGCGGAATCAACGCGAGGCAACGAAAGAGTACCTGCTTTCTTATCCGTCTGGCGAATGCGGAAAGGGTTCGAATGCCAAACCATTGAGTTCTGTGTACCCCTACAAGGGCCAGAAGATAGTCCGACCGCAAGACTTCTGGCGCTGTTGGCTATCGATGACGGGTACTGATTATCCGGCCGGTTATGCCAAATGTTCGCGCTGGGTGTGCTCTGGTTTCTGAGGCAATGATCACTTGCACCCTGTTGTTCGTTCCAATCCGAAGTGATTTGCTGAGACCCGCTCGAGGCACAACACGTTGATGCGAAGACCGGCTGACAGCAACACTGCTGCAAGGCTCTCCGGTCCCGGCATCGAGAATTTCTCCATCGATCGATTCGTAGCACCCGTAGCCGATTCCATCGACGGCAAAATCTCCCGCGGTATTCCATATCCGTATCTGGCCGGTGTTGCGGTTAATATCGTGACGGTTCCTACTGACCTTAATGGCTTCCTTATCGACCCAATTTACAAGTACCTGATTCCCGCCGGTCTGATTCACTGCAATCTTGTTTCCAACCATTGTGGAAACCCACTTGTCGGAATTGCATGACCAACGTGGCCAATCCTGTGATTGCCCGAGTTTCTCTCCACACCATTGCTCCATCTCACTCACCAGCACAATATCACTTTCGCAACTCTGAGCGTCTCCCATCCGCATTCGGTCGTGACTCGTGTTCGAGAAGAAACCGCTGTACTTTCCGCTCGGTGAAGTTGCAATATTGCATCCGCCGAATTTACATATTTGTGATCCGCCAATGCTGGCTGCATTGGGAGGGAACTGGTGGAGATAATTCCCGTACCCACATGTGCTCTGTGTTGGTGTTTGCAAACCACTCACCGTCCCATTGAGATTCAGGTCCCACTTACGGAAGCTACAATAATCGGTCACTTTCTGCGCCTCACCCGGGTTGGTGACGTTAATCTTGTATATCGTATGTTCATCCATCCCCTGGAAATAGACCCAGTCTCCCACCGGCCAATCCATCGATAGATACTCTTTTTCATACGTACTGAAAGTATACAAATCTTTCACATTGGTGCCATTGGGATCCATTACTGAGACACTTAGCTTCTCTGTACTGGCATCATAATTACTCAGCCCAGTCTCCGATGAATACCGAAAAAAAGCGATCCTGCTTCCATTCGCGTTAAAGGTGGGATACCTACCCCATGTTTTTTTATATATGGTATCGCAAGAAGTAACCTTACTATTCTCGATCCGCATGCGGACGATTTTGCCCGGATGTATTGTATTGGACTGCCGGCCGTATCGTGCCAGACGACATTCATAGACCACATTTCGGTCTCCTTCACGCATAACCGCAGAAATTGCCGTACCGTTGACTGCAAAGACAGACATGTTCAAGGAGATTACCGCCAGAGAAATTATCGGGTGTTTTTTCATATACGCCTCCACGTTTCTGAGACAATTACTTGCAAGTGTCAACCATCGCAACCATGCACTGCTCGACCACAACACAGCGATTGCCTCTTGTTCGCTGGGTGTGTCGTCTCTAGTGATTGGAGCAGACAAAGGTGTTACAAACCGTTGTCTTTTCAAAACAAATCGTTTGTTTATCGATTTTCCTGCAACCTGATTTCGGGTAAAGCACATTCCGGTGGCCGTTTTTGTGATATCAATCGAAGAGGTCCCACCGTGCTTGGAAACGTGGGTCATTCCCACATTGCCCAGCGCATCGAAAAGCCGAACCGTGTACCCAACCCGCTGGCGAGTCGAGACGCTGAATTGTATCGGGGTTATACGCTATTTCCCTGTATTGTTCTGTTAAACCGAAGGTATAGACAGCCAACACATCTTCACCGGTAAGCGGGTTAGTGTTAGAAACACTTATTGTAAAGTGTTCTTGCATACTTAACCCTTTCATTTAAAACCTTAAGACATGCGAAGCGGGTGGTGCATCGTTGCTAATATAGGACCACCATACGACTAATCAGGGAAGCTTTAGAACCTTAAGAAGTGCAAGTTATGCACTACGTGTCCTATGGGGACGGGCCGATACATGCCACATCATGGGCTTCACAAGGTCTTCGAAAGACTGTGCGGTTATCTTCAATACCGAGGCAAGAAAAGCTCACCCCCGGTCGCACACATCAGGACGTTTGCATTGTGCGCCTTTTGAAGAAAATGGGCACTTTCTGGAAATACACTGATTGATATTGGCATTGAAGGATTTAGGAGCAGAATAACGAAAAAGCGAAATCGCTATCCAGCAGATCCATACATGAGGTATTTTGTCGAAATGTACAGTTTTCTCCTCTACCAAACTCAGGATACGATCTATGGACAAACAGCCCAATATAGTCCTCATTAACTGTGACGATCTGGGCTACGGTGATCTGGGGTGCTACGGTTCGATAAGCAACAAGACACCACATATCGACAGGATTTCCTCCGAAGGTCTGCAGTTTTCGAATTTCTACATGGCCTCGGCAGTCTGTTCCC
>JBEPYC010000225.1:0-6983 GCA_041641555.1 Chitinivibrionales bacterium
TCCAACCATCTTTGATACCGATATCGGTGGAGACATCGATGATCTTGGTACCCTTGCGGTGCTTCATGCTCTGGCAAACAAAGCGGAGATCACCATCGAAGCCCACGGACGCCCGCGGCGGATGCTACTTACCAGGCTCCCTTGGCCATTCACTATATCAGAAAACGATATATGCATCATGGGGCAGGGGACTCCAACTGGGTTCACTGGTGCTCGATCATACGCCCCGAGGAAAGCATGGCGATCGTGGAAGAAACCAGTCCCAATCAGATTGAGTTCACAGGCTCCTGCGCCCTGGGATCGGCATCCGGTATTCGGATGACGAAAACGCAGGAACGCTCGCTTGGTCTCGTTTGGGTTCTTTGGAGGACAGGCTCGGGTGCCGGAGCAAAGACCCAGGTGGCCTGATCTCCCCGGGAATCCAAACCTCCCCTGGAGGTCGTATGCTGGTATACCTTCGGTTATGGTGCTCCTGGTACAGAAAAACCAGTTCTGAAATTGGTATCGCGAGCTGGTTGTTTATCAACTAAACAGCAGGACATCAATTATGTTCCACTACAGAGTGACCAATCCAATACAATCCAAGGTATGACTACCAACCTGGGTTTCGCAGAGCCTTCCACAATGATGAAAGTTAATGGAGGTAGATGGATGAATCTCGTCACGATGTTTCGAGCTGCTGGAATTGTGCGTTTTGTTGTCGTTTGCAGCCTGGTTTGTGTCGGCACCACATGGGGGGCGAATGTACCTGTGGACATCTATCTCGAGGGTGAAAGCTACGACGCAGCCACCGATATTGCCGGTTCACAGCGAGGTGAGGATATCAACATTAAAAGCGGCGGATGGATCGAATTCGAAGACGTGAACTTTCTCGAAGGTGGTTGGGACTCGATACATGTCGACTACCGCAATGTGAACAGTGAAGGCATGGTAACCGGGGGAACGATCGAGGTTCGGCTGGGCAGCAAGACAGGCACGTTGCTGAGCCGGGTAACGGATCTCTCGCGCAATGGAAAGAATACGTCACGTTCTTCGTCGACGATTTCCGACATAACAGGAACCCATTCGGTTTTCGTTCTTGCCACGGATGCTGCGGCGGGGGAAATCGTCTGCGGATTAGACCGGGTGAAATTCACGGGCACGGCGACGATCGATCCCGCCGATGCGGCGACCTATTATGTCGATGCCGAAAACGGGAGCGACTCCAACGACGGTAAGACGATTCAGACTCCGTTCAAGACAATCGCAAAGGCTTCTTCGGTGATGAAACCGGGGAGCAAATGTCTTATCCGCGGCGGTGTCTACCATGAGATGATCCGTCCCGCCTACACCGGATATCCGGGTAACGGTTTAACCTATGAAGCTTATAATGGGGAGAATGTGTTTGTTTCGGCCGCCGATCCGCTTACTGGATGGGAAAAGCACGAAGGAAACATTTACAAAACAAATATCGACTGGAACATGGGAAAATTCCGCAATCAGGTGTTCGCCGACGGCGAGATGGTTTATGCGGCAGCATGCCCCAATTATGACGACGACGACTACTGGTTGATTGATGAATGGAGTTATCCTGATTTTGTCGGCAACCCCGAAGACGGTGAGTCCATTTCCCCGCTTCTTCTGCGTCCGACTCTTTGGACTGATTGTCCCAATAATTCTGGATGTAAAGACGCGTTCGACAAAACAATGGACAATAATGAGCCGACATTCTACACACAACTTCGCGACAAGGAGCCCCAGGAGACTCCGTGCGTCCTCAACAGGCCTGAGGATTTTTTCAAGGGCGGTCTCATGCAGATCTTCGGATTCTGGTACTCCGTTCAGGGAGAAATTGTCGCATCAGAGCGAACCGATGCCGAGTTGATGGCGATCAAGGGGGCCCAGAGTAAGGACGACTGGCCCAATGTCACCGTGAAACGCTACTGGGATGATCACCCGATGCTTAACGGTGGATATACGCTCATTTCACACGTGTACGAGCTTCTGGATCACCCGAACGAGCATTACATCGATGTGGACAAGGGCGAAATTTACATCTGGATGCCCGACGGGGGCTCTCCCGAGGGCCACGTTGTGGAGGCGAAACGCCGCCTTCTCGTTGCCGACCTGAACAGCAAATCGTACGTAACGCTCAGGAATCTGAAGTTTCTTGGCGGGTCAATGACCATGGAAAACGCCCGGCATTGCACCGTAGAAAAGTGCGATTTCAAGTATATCACCCACGACGAGTTGGCTGAAGATCGGTATCAGATGATCACGATGTCCTGGCCGAAAATGATAAACGTTACTCAGGGCAACCGCGGTATCTTTGTCGGCGGTGAAGACAACACCCTGAAAGACTGTCTCTTCGCCTACAGTTCCGCAAGCGGGATCATTGTCGATGGTAACCGGAACACTATCCAGAACAATGTCTTCCATACAATCAACTATGTGGTATCCTACGACGGCGCCGTATTCGTTTACGGTACGCGTGATCACGGAAACCCGGACGGGGGAGCATGGGGGAGTGACATAAAAATTATCAACAACACATTTCGAGGTGTCGGACGGCAGGCAATCTTTACCAACAACCTGTCCGACGACCTGTATGACTCGCCGATCAGAATTGCCTACAACAAGTTTTCAGCCGTAGGAATGCGCTCGGCCGAATCCGCTTCAATCTACCTCGCCGATTCACCCAGAAATATGGAGATCGACCACAACTGGTTTTACGATATGAGCAGAGCGGGAATCTGGACCGACTTCCAGGGCGCGCCGCTGAGCGTGCATCACAATGTTTTCTATCGCGGAAACTCGATCCGCAAACAGGAAAGACCGAATCCTATCCGCGGTCCTATCAGCGTTCATTTAACCTACGATAAGGACGGGGTTCCCGATGGAAACACCGTATACAACAATACGATTCTGACGGTGAACAGGGGCGAACCGACGGGCACATTCGGAACCAATTACCTTTTCGGAACTCCTGAGCAGCTTGGTCTTCGCGACGCGGCTAACTTCGATTTTCGTCCAACCGCAAATTCGGTGGCTATCGATAAGGGCCTCAAAGAGATCACCCACACTTACAAACGCAAAGAATCTGGACATGCGAATGTCCCGCCCAGCCAACTTCCCACCGGCTGCTGTGACGATCACCCTGCGCTTTTCTACGATAATCTCGTGTGGTCGGATCAGAAGAGCACCGGTATTACGATCACCGACTTCGAGGGCGATGCGCCCGATCTGGGCGCCTACGAGTATGGTGGTGAATTCTGGACCGCTGGCGCGGATTGGAAGGTCTCGGACCGGATCTGGTACTACAGCACCAACACTATCCGCGGTGTGAATAGGGCTTCCGGCCACTCGTTGCTGAATCTTGGACTCCGTGTCACTCCTCAGTCGCTTATAATTCGAGGGCTTGAGAAGACCCCGACGAAAGTGCGGCTTTTCAACGCACGAGGGCGAATGATTATGAGTAAGACGGTCCTGCCAGGTACACAGAGTGTTATTCCGACGACTAACCTGCCTGCCGGCGCGCATATCGTTCAGGTTTCTGCCGGCAATGCATCGTTAGCGCGTAAGGTGCTTGTGAGATAACCTTTACTGCAGGTACACACTGTCCAGGTTGCAGGGAATCGGGGATGGACCCGCGTAATGTCTTCAATGCGGTTCTTCCCAATTCCCTTTCTTCCTCTCTCCTTATCGCAGTATTCCGTATCAAAGGCGGCGTTCCTGAATTGAGTATAAGAAGGAGCCGGATTGGGGATACGCCCGACTGAATCGCCTATCCTATATCGGTCGTCGGGTTCGGATATGCCCGGTGAAGGTATCTTAAAGCACCTATCTCTCTCCATGGTATCTCCGATGACCAGATGCGGCGTCCGCCAGTGGGGACATATTCAATACAAAAATGAACGTGAATACCATTTATTTCGATTGCCCGAATCGTGGATTACACATCTTTCAGGATGCTTGTTTTGACAAGAGGGAAAGACGGCGCGTGCCGAGTTACCCGGCCGCGAGTGCGTTTGTCACAGGGAACTGATCACGAAATTCACAACCATTTTCTTGAGGATCAGGCCTGCATGATACGTGTGTTTCCTGGTAGAGCTAGGGCGTTCCTGGGTAATAGCCCTAAACAAAACAGCTGACGCGCCGAGTGTCTTAATGTAGCATTAGAGAAGCATGAGGGCCGGTTGATTTCGCCTTTTTCTCCCGTCAGGTGCTCTTATTCCCTTGGCTGCCCGCTCCCCGCACAGGCGCCCTGTCGAGATACGGGCGGAGTTATTCTCCGAGTAACTGATTCCAGTGAGGTAAGAAAACGCCTACATAGGGTGGGGCATGGGGATGACACGCCGCTCTCACTCCACAACAACCACCAAGATTATATTTGTGTATGAGAAGGGAGAATGAATGGAAAACTCAATTTCCACGGTAGACCTTGGTTTCGCCCAGGCTAAAATTCCACAGGGGACACATATTTGTCAGGTTTACTCCGATGATGACGAACGAAACGACTCTTTGTTGCAATTTCTTTTGTCAGGTGTGCGCAGAAAAGAACTCAGTGCGTGTTTCTCCGATAATATTACCGAGGAGAAAATCGATTCCTATGTCAAAACGCACGGCCATTCATTGGAGAGTGCCAAAGCTGACGAGGCATTTGCATTGTCAAGGGCAAGCGACGTCTACTTTCAGGGGGGCACGTTTGAGCCGGAAAGAATGCTCGACTCGCTCCGTTCCTTTCACCAGAAATCGATTGCCGGTGGATTTCCCGCGGCCCGCGTTATCGGAGAGATGACCCCCGACATCGAAAAGGTTCCCGGCGGAACGATACTGATGGAGTTCGAGTACAGAGGGAGCTTACTTCTGGAAGACCATCCGATGATAGCGGTGTGCCAGTATTGCGCCCATGATTTCGATGGAGCCACGATAATGGATGTACTGAAGGTGCATCCAATGATGGTCGTCAGGGGAGCAGTCGTATACAATCCATTTTTCGTCCCACCTCGAGAGTACCTTGCGAGCGTATGATACCGCCGCACGAGCCCGATGCAAAGGTATTGGCAAAGATCATGCTGTTACAGAGCATGATTGGCCAACTTGCACCCGACAAAACGTTGATCGAATTTGTCTGCAGGGGACTCGAAGATCTTCCCGGAGTCAAGGAGGTGTTCTTCGCATCTTCCCAAGAAGATGCCGTGTTTGACTCATCCGTATTCCACCTTGTCCCGCTCGCGATCGGTGACAAAACATACGGTACGATAGTAATACATGTAGCTGAGCAGGACCTTTTTGATAGCTATCCTGCCTATGTTCATAATCTTGCCCTCATGATTGCCGCGGTGTTCGAGCAAGAACATCAGAAAATGCAGAAGGAGAACTACCGACGGGAATTGGAACGTCAGGTCGAAGAGCGCACCAGGCAGCTCCGGGTTCAGGTTCAGGAGACCAGGGCGACGGAGGCGGTGGCACAGCACCAACGAAGACGAGCGGAACGGTATCTGGAGGTGTCCGAAGCAGTTATCATTGAGCTGGACCCCGAGGGGAGAATCGTAGTCCTAAACCAGAGGGGGTGCGAAATCCTGGGGTATGAAACCGGTGAACTGGTGGGAAAGAACTGGTTTACTGTTGTTGTTCCGCCGGAAAACCGCGAAGAGATCCGTGATGTATTCGAGAGCATCGTAGACTCAAGCCGGGATTCTGTCACCCATTGCGATAACCTGGTTATGACGAAAACCGGGGAAAAACGCCTATTCTCCTGGCATAACGTGCCGCGGTATGATGACAGAGGGAATATCGACGGAACAATGAGTTCTGGAATCGACATTACTGAAAAACGAAAACTCATGGAGGCAATGCAACGTGCCGACAAGCTGGAATCACTGGGAGTGCTTGCCGGTGGAATTGCTCATGATTTCAATAACCTTCTTGGTGGCATATTCGGGTTTCTGTCGCTTGCACGAGAAATGGCTCCTGAAGAATCCGATATTTCGGAATGCATTCTCTCTGCTCTCAGTGCATTCGACCGTGCCCGGGCTCTGACCCAGCAGCTTCTCACATTCTCCAAGGGCGGAGAGCCGAATCTGAAAACCCAGTCAATAGATGCCGTTATCAGGGATACCGTTGCGTTCGCACTTTCCGGCTCGCGGGTAGGCTACGCGATTGATATCGACGAGGAACTCTATACATGCAGAATCGACAAAAATCAGATCGGACAAGTCATAGACAATCTGGTCATCAATGCAATACAGGCTATGCCGGAAGGTGGGACTGTGCGGGTTTCGGCCCGCAACGTTTGCCTGAACAGTGACAATAAATGGGAACTTCCCGGTGGCCGCTATGTCGCCTTTACTATCGCTGATTCCGGCAAGGGAATTCCGCCCGAGATGCTGGGGAGAGTCTTCGATCCATTCTTTACTATGAAAGAAACCGGAACTGGGCTTGGATTAGCGACCTGCTATTCTATTGTGACTAAGCATGGTGGTGCAATAGATGTAGAATCAAAGCTGAACATTGGGACGCATTTCACGGTGTATCTTCCGGTATCGGATGCGGCGGCGGACAGCACTTCGTCTCCATCTTCTCCAGGTGAAGTCAACCAATCGGGTGGGGCAGTCCTGGTTATGGACGATGAGGAAGTCAACCGAGACCTTTATTCGAGAATGCTGACAGCGCTGGGGTATGCCCCAAGCTCCGTGGGGGATGGGGATGAAATGCTGCAATTATGTCGGGACCTGTCAGAGAAAAAGGTCACTCCTTTCGCGATTCTACTCGACCTGACGGTTCCGGGCGGGCTTGGCGGACGGGACATAATCGATGAACTCCGTTCATTGTATCCCGATACTCCCATATTCGCCATAAGCGGTTACTCAGATGATCCGGTAATTGCCGAACCGGAGCGATTCGGGTTCACGGCAAGTATTAAGAAACCGTTTCTGAAAGAGACACTGGGCAGGGTGTTGCAGGGAATGGGATAGTGCTCTCAGTTAGTCCAGATCCTCTGC
>JBEPYC010000226.1:0-6981 GCA_041641555.1 Chitinivibrionales bacterium
GGGATACGACCGGCGGCTTGCCGACCGCAAACAGCCGGTGTAATGAAGCCGGCGGCTGGTCGACGGCACCCACAACCAGACACACGAGCTGATCCGAAAAAGAGAGAATGCGACTCAGAGGTAGTGTGCCTTACGAAACGCACAAAAAAAGGGGCGAAACACACGTAGATGTTTCACCCCTGAGGATGGCACGGCCAAAGGGACTCGAACCCCAAACCTCCTGATCCGTAGTCAGGTGCTCTATCCAATTGAGCTATGGCCGCACGAAGCTTCAGCGTTTTGTTTTCCTGCGGATCTGGTCAAATATACATTGCGCAGCTCAGAATGGAAAGACCCAATTCCAGACACAGTTGACTTCCCAACAGGGGGACTGTACCATATGAACAGGGTATTTGGACGGCAATGTGAACGCATTTCTGGGCAGGTTTTCCAACTGAAAAATCAATGACTTAGAGAGGGTACCACCGGGTGTACAACCTGACTGATAGGACCACACTATATTGTGGCTCCTGGGCCACAGCCATGTTTGCGCCCGGCGAAGTGATCCTCATCACGGTTAAAAAAGAACGTAGATCTATATAATAAGGTATAACGGCATTAGAACGCTTTTACTCGGGTAATAAGATACAGGAGGTCGCTACTACATGGCTGGCTATTACACAACGGGGCAAGCCGCAAAGAAGCTTCGAATATCGGTCTCTACGCTTAAGCGCTGGCTTTCCTCGCCGGATCTTCACATCGTGGATCGCCGAAACCAGAATTCCTGGAGGCTGTTTTCCGAAGACGACCTTCGGTGCCTTCGTGAATACAAACGCGATATGCGCCGGGGAGGAAGAAAATACAATGCTTCAACCCTTGTTCCGATTGTCACCAAGCGACCGGATTCGCCCGAACTGGGGCAATTCGGGATATCCGTAGGATAGATGATGAGATTCTTGTTCTGTTTCTGGATTCTCGTGGGCCTGATACATGCCCCCCTTTCAGCTTCGCAGTCCGTAGCACGCGGCCGAAACGAGGGCACGTTGTCAATCCCGGCCTCAAACGTTGTCGGTAATGGAAACATTACGGCTCACACCCACGTTCGTGCCGGATACGGCGCGAACGGCCCTACCCTGAGCCCTTCGGTGGGTGGAATGATCGGCATAGGCGGCGTACTGCAGGCCGCCGGCAACTTCGAATTGTTCTCTTTGCAGAGCACGGGGCTTGGATTGCTTGAGTCCCATTTGCAGGCCACGATCCCCGGGAATGACAACTTTCGATTTCTGGGAGCAGCATTGCGAGCGGATCTGTACCTGTCCACCGCTCTGGATACCATCAGCGCTACCTCCGATGCCGAAAAACCGGACTACAACCCCTACCTGTATCCTTCGATTATAGTCGACTTTGACTTCCTTGCGAAGTGGAAGCAGGTTCCACTGAAGGCCTATCTGTTTGCATCCATGGCCGATAATCCGCAGCTTCTACACCAGTATCGTCAGGTATCGCTGATTTCGGGACTGGAGTGGAAAATGTTCCAGCATTCGGTTTTTGCCGATATGGGCATTGGGTTTTACAAAGAAAAGGCTACCCGACTAAACCGGATTGGAGACAAAACCTTCCAACAATACTATGCATGGGTGCAGCCGGGTGGGCGATACCGCTTATTCAGGCGATTCAGTCTCACAGGGGGATTCCGCTTCGTCATCAGAAAGAAACTCAAGGAACAGAGCTCGTTACACCCTGCTCTGGCAGAGTTCTCGGTCAGGCTGGAAGCGCCGGTATATTTCCGTGAGACAAATACCGAAGCGATTCGATCACTTGTTTTTATCGAACAAAGTAAAGAAAAGTCGGATGTCGCCAGGAGTGAGAGCATGCCCCGTTTGTATCGAGAGGTAAATGCCGGATTTGCCGAAATCCGAGATTCCACCGAGACATTCGACTATTCCAAAGAAAAGCAGGACCTGATCCAACAGAGGAAAGAAATTCGGAACAAAATGGAAGAGATCGAGCTTCTGTTCGAAGGACTCGATGAAGAGGTGGAATCGGAATGAATCGTATCAGGATACAGATAGCACTGGGGCTTATGGCTCTTCTGGCTGGCGCGCCGACCCTTTGGGGCCAGAACAGTTCGCCAGGAAGTCGTCGTGCGCGAAATGAGGGTTTCTATCGGTGTGAGAATTCCAATACCACCGGAAAGGGCTCCATCTGGGCATCCGTCCGGGCAACCGGCTTTCTCTGGGATGATCCGTCGGAGGGCCAGATTTCCGCCGTTCCGTTCCTCGATGCCGAGGTGAATGCCGGTCTGCTCCGATTCATGTCGGCTTCCCTGAAATCGCGCTTAGTGTCTTACTTCTTTGACCAGAGGCCGCAGTTCGGGGATCTCGAGCTTGGGATCAAGGCAACCGTACCGAACAACAAGGATTTGCGTTACAACGGCTTTGCCCTCTCTCTCAAGTATGCTCGCAGCTTCAAGAACCAGTTCAAATCGATCGGCGGTCTGCGCAACGACAAGGGTTTCGGGTTCAGCCCCGAGGGATTCGAATTTGGAGGTAATTCCCTGTTCGGGCGCTTGATGTTTGAGCGCGACTACATTGCGCAAAACTCCCGCATTCCTCTGAAGCTCATGATTAATTTCGGCACCCGGCTTTCACTCGATCCGGATTTCTTCGCCTATCCTCAGTACTCTTTTGACATCGGGTTGGGATACGTCGGTAACATGGCCGATTTTTTTGCGGCCTATTCATTAAGCGGGTTCTACAACAATTCGCTTCGCCCGAAACAAGTGTCGTTTGAGCTCCCCTCGGGAGCCAAGCCGGTCTGGGAAATCGCGTTTCCCGAGAATCCCATGTATGTCGTTTTCGGCGGGAGGGTACGTTACGGCACCGGTATCACCCTCTCCGGGTATGTACCTCTTCTGTTGAGCAGTAACGTTGGGTCTTCGCGAACCAAGCAGGGCCTCCACGAATTTTACAACATGAAATCCAACCCGGATCCCGCCTATCGCTACTACGAAGAGGTCATGCGGGGAGTTACCGAACCATTCGACCCGTGGTACGCTCGATGGAAAATCATTGTCGAACTAAAAATACCTGTACGGTATCGCCAGACCGCCTCAGAGATGCGACGAAGTTTTCTGCTGCTCAAGATGCGGGGAGATGACAGGAAAATCGATATCGATGAGCGGCTGAAAAAGATACATGAACGGGCACGGGAGCGAACAAAAGAAGAAACCGGGACACAGCCCGAACAGGAGGTGGAGGAAGAAAGGCTTCGCCGGTTGGAAGAAATTCGCAGGAAACGAGAAGAAATTCAGAAGCAATAACGAGCTGAAAAGGACTGGGTACATGATTGCCGGGAAACCCACATACCTCACTCTTCGGAGACATGCACTGTCTGCGTGCGTGTTTCTTGGTGTGCTGGTAGGAGTGGGGCTTGGCAAGCAGGAAGAGCAGAACGTGTGGCAAGTACAGGAAAACCTGGTTTCCCGCCTCTCGCGCGAGTGGTATAACATCGGTTTGCTCGAAAGCGAACTTGAAAATGTCTCCGATGTTCTTGGAGATATCAGAAATCTCGAATTGTTCCCCCCGAAGGTCACTCATTTGCGAGACGATGAACTTCTGCTCTTCGATGCCTCTATTGAAGGCCTGGAAAAACGCCGCAAAGAGATTCGTACCGAAGTCGATGCTCTCAAGGGGCCATTGGCTGATGCCATTGGCATTCTCCGCGAGATGGTTGCGGGTGAACCCGTGCCGGAAATGTTCGAGGTTGTCGAACAAGGCGATGTTTCGCGCCTGAGTACAATGATAGAGATAAAGAATCAGCTGAGCAGATTGTGGAACGATGTCGATCAACTGCTGTCCGAAGCAATGCGCGACATGCATCTGGCCGGTTCTGCATTCCAGGCGGAAGAAGGACGGATTGAACAGGAATTCTTTGATATTGTCCGCGCGAACCTCGGACTGCAATCCGAGATGTACTACGATAAGCTCAACCTTATCAAAGACAGCCTGGTCGCCCGTGGAAACCAGTCGCAGATCGAAACCATGTACAAGCTGGAACTGCATCGAATCAAGCAATACCTCAACAAGAAAAAAGGGTCGCTTGCGGCAAAGAAAATTATCCATCTCACAGACCGATATGCGGGAGCCAACCGCCATCATGAGCTCATGATGCTTCTTGCACGGGCACATTTCATCGCAAACGACTACCGTCAGGCTCTGGATGCCCTGGAGGATGTATCCGGGGCTGGGACTGCAGCATCAGAGCATCCTCTCGTGCGCATCCAGTCCCTGTATAAGCTGGGCGATTACGAATCCGTATGGAAGTGGGCCCGGAACGCGGACCTCGATGGGCTTCCAGGAGCATCGCGCAACTTACTCATCTGGATTGCCATCGAAAGCGCTCTTCGTATGAATCGAGATGTAGAATTTGTCCCTCGACTTGCCGCGCGTGCCGATAAGTCCTCGCCGTACCTGCTGCATGTGCTGCACGCACTTGCCCGTTCATTTGTAGTTCGCAATGACTGGCCTACCGTTATTTCCGTTCTGGACAGGGCACTACGTCTGGAACCGCGAAACGAAAAAGAGGATAGAGTATACCAGCGCATCCGCTTGACCAGAGCACAGACGCTTTATCAGATGGAAGAATACAACGGTGCGCTCAAGCAATTTTTTGATTTATTGGACACCGAAGACGCTTTCGAGGAGTCGCTTTTCGGTATCGTCTGGTGCTACCTGCGTCAGGGAAGATACAGCAAGGCAGAGACTACGCTTCGCAAGCTGATAAATCAGAGTCCAAATTCCCCAAGAGCTGCCGATGCTATTCTGGTGCTGGCCAAACGAACACTCAAAAAAGCCGAATACGAATGGCAGAAAACTTCGTTTTTCTCTCAGGAAGAAGTCAGGCTGGCAACCACTATCGCCAAGCTCCGCGCCCGTCGCTGGAAAGGCTCCAAAGCAGTCGTGGACAGCGCACTCACGGCTTCGATTCAACAACTCACCTCGATGGTGCAACAGCTCAGGGCAGAAAAGCGCGTTGCACCACAGCGGGTTGGCGATATATTCGATCGAGCCATGGGTATGTGCGAGATCGTTCAGGAATACTATGAAGCCGGGTCTTTTCATGAAGTCACATTCACCCAGGACAGAGAAGTACTGCTTCACCGCCTCGACTCTCTTCTTACCGCCATTCAGCCGGGGGCATCGGACGAGGATGCGCTCAACGCGTTTCGCAGTATCGACCATATTAAAAAAACGGTCGAGGCCTCTCGAATGCTTTCCTTTGATATTCTACTCAGCCGACACCGGTGGCAAAAAGAGTACTTTGCCATGCAAAAGGAAACGATAAACCGGAAACGCCAAACGCTGCGCGAATCGCTCGCTGAGGCAGCAGATACCAAGCGCCTCGTTATAGAAAAGCAACTTCGGCAAACCGACAACAGAATGGATTCCCTGCTCAACGAAGAAGACCGGTTGACCGAAGAATTCGAGCGGCACATCGTGACCCGCGGAAGAAAACTCGTGAGAAGCTCCATAGCCAAACACGACCGCGCCTATGCCCATTATCATCTGGCCGAAATACTGTACGCCCGCGAAAACGCCGACTTCCGAAAGGCGTTTGCCACCTACGAGCGAACACTGTTCGAATATGACTCCTTGATGAATGCGTTCCGCGACGGACAGATTCTCAAGATGCCCGAAGAACCGCAACGACCACGATTGGACCATACCCAGAGTATTCGACATCTCACACGAGCCTTAGAGCTGGACCCGGCGCCCGAACTTGCACCCGCTGTCAGATACAGCCTGGCCTGGTGCTATAGTGATATCGGGAAGCTTAACGATGCCGTTGCGGAGATGAAAGTCGTGGCTGAATCTTACCCCTCCTCGAAGTTTGCCCCCCAGGCATGGATGTACCTCGGAGAACATGCTTTTGATAATTCAAATCTCGACCGGGCCGCTACCGCTTACCAGAACGTTATGAAGTATCCCGAAAGTCAGTGGTTCGACGAGGCATTGTACAAATATGCCTGGACCAATTACCGGCTTTCGAATCCCAAAAAGGCAATCAGCTCGTTTCTCGCTCTGGTTGATCTTGGAAAAGCCCATGCCGGTGGTAAGGCACTACTCGAAAACGAGTCTATGGATTACATAGCGATCAGTTTCAGCGAAGCCGATCTGACGGGAGAAAAGGGACTTGCCCGTGCGACAGCTTTCGTACGACGGTTTGGGGATACCGAGAAGGGATTCCGGATTCTTCACCGCCTCGCCAATGTCTACCGAGAGCAGGGTCGTTACGAACTCTCCGAACAATCTTTCCAGCGACTGCTTCGACTGTTCCCGCGGCATCCGAAAAACCCCGTAGCCGAAAAGGATCTGCTGGCGGTGAAAGAGCGCAGACAGAACAGCACGGAAATCCTGGAAGAAAAGATCAGCTATTTCCGCAAGTACAACCGCACGAGTCTCTGGGCTCAAATGCAACAGGACACATCGGCCCTCGCAACGGGCGACAGCCTGGCATCCGCTGTGCTCTACGATGCCGCTGTCGGCATGCATCAGCAGGCTCTGCAGTCCAATAAAAGTTCGTTGTACGCCGAGGCAGCCGCAATCTATGAACAGTTCATCGCGGTCTATCCCCAGTCCTCACATGCCAATGAATGTCATTATAATCTTGCCGAGATTCTCTTCTCAATCGGGAATTATCAGCAAGCGGCTGAAGAATACATCGCGGTCTCCAGGAGATATCCAAACAGCAAATATCAGGAAACCGCCGCCTGGAATGCCATCGTTGCTTCGCAAAACCTTCTCAAGCAGGAAAAGGAAACACAGCCTCAATGAGATTGGCGGCTTTGGCATCAGTCTTTTTGCTCACGATGTATTCGTGCACGCCCAACCTGCATACCAGTCCGGGTTCGGATACCGCCATGCATCCGGATTCCTCGGCAACCGACAGCCTGTCTGCAAAAGACAGTACCGCAGCTGATCGCGAGGGGGCAGACGATTC
>JBEPYC010000227.1:0-6981 GCA_041641555.1 Chitinivibrionales bacterium
GCCTCTGGTGTTGTCCGGGATTCCTCGAAATCGACAGGTTCCACCTCTATCTTCTCGGCTTCGCAGACTCGCAGGCTGACGTGGGTATCTTTGATATTGAGCTGCATGGGATCGCGAAGCGGCGCATACCGGATAATCGTTGCTTCGCTCTCCCGGATAAAGCCCATTTCCAGGAGCCGTTTACGGAAAGCGCCGCTGCCAATTACCCGTTTTATAATAACCCGCTGGCCTTGTTTGCACAGGCTGAGTGGCCTCACGTTACCCCCTGGACCGGCCGAGCCGGAAAGATGATTACGCCGGTTCGCTACGGGAACACGGCATAAGATACCGTGCGCAGAGCACTATCTCCGCCTAAAACGTAGATAAGTGAAGCTGCACAGTCTAAAATACTGCTAACTCAGGAGGGTGACCCGAACTTTTTTGCTCTGCCGTGCATTCAGTGCCACGCGGACAGAACCAAGGGCGACCACCACCAGGCCTCTTCCTGCCTGGATCACCTGTCCGGCAGCACCCGGGACCAGCCCCATATCCTGGAGTCTTCGTTTGAAACCAAAACCATGGCCGGCAGATGCTACCAGTTCCACAACGCGGAACCGCCCCCCGGCGGGAACATCGGAGAGATTCGCCAAAAACTCCCTTTCGCCGCCGATACAGTCGCTACAGAGGCCATAGATGTGCATTTCATGGGTAAGAGGATGAAACCCGTGCAATCGAGCCATTTCCAGCTGGTCCTGCTCGATTCGGGGAGACACGAACTCGGTGATTTTTCCGCAGCGAACACAGTACAAGTGATCATGGTGCTGGTCAAGGTGGAGATGTTCGTAGCGATCGAGTCCTTCTTCAAACTCTTTTTTGACGGCAAACCCGAAATCGACCAGCAGCGATAGCGCTTGTGTGATATCTTCCCGGGACACTTTCAGCCGGTGCTGCCTGGCGAACTTTTGGATGTCATCGACCGAGAGATGCTTCTCTGTGGAAAAAAAATGCTCGATAACCCGCGTAACCCCATCGGTGACCTCAATATCGTTCCTTCTGAGCAGCTCCAGGCATTCGGCCATTATTCGTCTGTGCACGCGATGGTTCATCGTTTTGACCCGCTTTTCTTTTGTTTTCGAGTCTCCGAGTGACACTTCCGGCAGAGACCAAATGCTTTCAGCTGGTGACGGGTTATTTGAAAACCATGTCGAAGTGCAATTTTCTCGATTTTTTCTTCCAGCTCCTGGTCATCCACTTCGATAATGGAGCCGCAACTTCGACATACCAGATGCTCGTGATGGGTAACGCCTGTTTCGACCTCGTAGTGGGCGTGTGATTGATCGAGATCGACTCTTCGGATAAATCCACCTTCTTCGAGGTGCCCGATCGTTCGATAGACCGTAGCGCGGCTGACCCGTAGCTTTTTCTTGCGGAAATCATCGATAAGATCGTCGACATCGAAATGTGTTCCATTCCGGAGCATCTGTTCGATCACGATTCTACGCTGCGGAGTGTAGGAGTAACCCCGTTCCTTGAGAAACCGCCGAAACTCGTCTTTTGTTTTCTCGATTTTCGATTTATGCATGAAGAGACCCGACATCGGCCACTGCATTGAATTTGAGACTCAGTCGCAAAATACTCTGTCGGCGAAATGCCCTGCAAACCGCTCTTGCTGCCCCAGCCCGTACGCACCGCCGCTTTTCCGTTGATCAGGCATTTTCTGTGCCGTTGTTGGTTGTCTTGTGACATTCGGCAGCCTCCGCCTTTTATTTTTTTCGAAAAGGAAATCATTTAGCCAACGAGGTTGCATGAACCGGCAAAGCTGCTCACAGTTTCTATCGACCTTTCTTCTCCTGCTCGCGCAGACTGTACTCGCCGGTCTGAGGGATGAACCCGACGTTGTTTTTGCTTCTCAGTTTGCCGTGGCCGATGCTCGATCAGCGGCTCACGCCGGTGGTGGTGCTGCCCTGCTTCAGTCTACTTCGGCTGTTGTGCTCAACCCCGCATTCCCGAATGCATATCATAAGTACACCCAATCCGGCAGTTTTGTGACCGGTCTCAGCTACGGTCGAGGGGTGCTTTTCGAGGATCACATCCTGCAGGGAATCACCAGTTGGAGTTCGGGGGAAGATGGGACACTGGCCGGCGGCTACCGCTTTCTTCAGAAATCCGTCGATGATTATCAGCATGAAGTCCTTTTCAATTATTCGAGCAAGGTTTTCGAGAAGAACATGAATCACGGAGCCGTAGACTTCGGGATGAACCTTCGGTATGCTCGGACTTTCTGGAGTTTTTCTGATCTGGATTCCCTCCCGGTAGTCACGACGCAGTGGCAGACGGGCGGAGATACTACGATGATGCACCCTGATGTCAATGATGGGGATTTCCGGGACCATCGGGTGGTGATCGATGTAGGATTTTATCAGCCGTACCTGGCAGAGCGGCTCGATTTCGGCCTTACCTTCCACAACCTGCTTGGGTACGTATGGCGCACGATCAGACCATACACAAAGTCGATCTACCATGAAAGTGATTCCACGATCACGGTCGAAGGGGAAACGTTTCCGTATGAAACCAGCGACACGCTTCGGTACGTCGATGAGTATACATCGCAGGAAGGCTGGCTCAATGGAGCATATCGGAGCATGACGGTGGGTGTCGCCTTTCGCACTACCATTGTTGGTGGGAAGGTTGGGTTGATTATTCCCGCCGATCTGGGCTTATTTGGCCTTTTTGATCAGGATATTCCCGCTAAATTTCATATCCGCACTGGAGCCGAAGCGAGTATCGGAGAAGCATTACGCCTTCGTTTCGGCTATGCATACGCTCCCTCCACGCTCTCTCTTTCTGAGCTTGCCGATCAGGATGCTTCGATTAACAAGCATGTGATTACCGGGGGGGCGGGATTACGGGTGGATCCCTTGTCGGTAGACCTGTACGTCGGGAGCACGACATTTGGCCTTTCTATCCAGGTGATCATGTAAGGCAGAGGCAGCCCCGCCTGAGTGCGAGGTGTTGCGCAAAACCGGTACATGCAGTATTGTAGATTTAGACTGTGTGCCGAGCTACCTGTGCTTCAGGCGTAGATAAGCGAAGCTACACAGTTTTATGGTCTTTAGACCATGTGAAATCCATCCGGTTGTGCTAATGGATTTCAGCACGTGCGGCGGCAGTAATGCATCTTCCCCCTTCGTGGAAATGCTCTGCACAATTATGGACCAAGGTGCAATAGGCTCACGTTCATTGCCGGTAGCTGGAGCCTGCAGCGAGGTTCTCGTCAGATGACCGGCGGCAAGAAGGAGAGCAGAAAGAAACACGAGATGGGCAGCTTCAGTAGAACGTTTAAATACCGCTTACCATTACTCTGCAGCCTGCTTCTGGTCCTGCACGTTCAGCTCCATTCGTCCTCTCAGCCACCTGATGCTCAACCACTGTTTGCCTTTGCCCTGCCGGCATCCGATGGTTTTTTCTCCGGTGATTACGAGAAAGCTCTCGACGATATCGTTGCCGATACGGCACTGACCGATACGGGAATCAAATTCTTCAAGCAGGGAGTTGCTCACTATCAGCTGAAGCACTATCCTGAGGCATTGTTTTGTTTCCGGTATGCCGCCGAAAAAAACACTGCGCTGGAAGGTGTTGCCTATGAACAGATCGGAGATATCGCTCGAACCCAGGGGCATACCGAGAATGCGGTGCATGCCTATCGCGCGGCTTTGAGTTCCGATATCCCTGCTCGATATGCCCGGCATCTTCGTGAGAAATTATTCGATATTCTCAAGGCCGACAGTTCCCTCGCCTCTCAGGTCTCCTGGTTTACGGAAGCAAAAGAGCTTGCTGAGATCTCACAGGAGGACTGGTTGCCCGAGTTCCTTGACACGCTCATTTCGACCGAACAGATGGGGCTTGCCGACAGTATTCTGGATGAATGCCTGAGTGGCAGTCATACGGCAAATGAGTGCAAAGTCTACAACGTTGTTATGGACCATGCGCTTGCGGAGAGTTTGTTCACTACCGAACAACTTTTCCGACTCTCCGAAATTGCTGCCGATTGCCGGAAGTACGATGAGGGCTCGGACTGGTTGCATCATGCGCTTGACCGTGAAAATTTCGGTGAGTCGGTCGAAAAGAAACGGTACCTGCTTCATCGGGCCATGTTGAATTATCGTCTGGAAAACTATTCCAATGCAATACGCTGGTTTGGAAAGTACGAGAAGTCTTTTGGACTCACTCCTGAGGTTGTGCTGACAGTCGCCCGTACCTACCGGGCACTCCGCAAAATGACCAAGTCAGCGATCTGGTACGATAAGCATGTGGAAATGTACCCGAGTCATCGGATGTCGGTTGAAATCCTGTGGTACCGTGCATGGCAGAAAGAAGATGCGGGTAATTACAAAGCGTCTATGACCCGATTCAGCCGGATATGGCGTTCCCGTCCACGAAGCAGGATGGCGGATGATTCCTATTTCAGAACCGGTCTGTGCGCTTTCAAGGGAGAAATGTTCGATTCCGCTCTGGAGCATTTCGAAGCGTTTCCGCGTAAGTACAGCAGTTCTTCGCTGTTGGAAGCATCCCGGTACTGGCACGCGCGAAGTCTGGTTGCATTGGAAAAAAAAGAGGAAGCGGCTGAGGTCCTGAAAGATCTGGCAATAACGGCGCCGTGGGATTACTATGCGCATCGGGCGCGGGAGCTTTTACGCCAACTCGGGGATACGACAACCGTTTTTGCTCCGGAATCAACCGAATCGATCACCGGTACCCGTGCATGGCTTGCCTCGATCTCGGACCCTGCAGAGTTCAAGAAAGAAGACAGTGCCAAATGGACCTGCGGGGTGACGCTCGCGCTCTGCGGGCGTACCGAAATCGCCGAGTATTTCCTGGAATCATTCGAGTACGGAAGAAGCCGCGATTTGTCTCTTCAGTACGATCTTGCCATGCTCTACGAACTCGGCGGAAATCCTGCTCTGGCATTCCGGGTCGGCCGGCGATTCGCCTGGCGGCTTCCTTCCGAGAACAGGCGGGAGCTTCCGATGCCGCTCTGGGGAGTTTTGTTCCCGTTCCCCTATCGTGAAACGATTGTTGAGAACGCAGCCCGGTATGGTGTCGACCCTGCCCTGGTTACTTCGGTCATTCGGCAGGAAAGCATTTTCGATCATCATATCGTTTCCCCTGTTGGAGCAGTCGGCCTTATGCAGATCATGCCCTACACGGGAGAAGATATCGCCGGCAGACTGAAGGATACCACCTTTACGGAAAAACGCCTCTACGATGCGGAGGTGAACATACGGTACGGCACGTATTATCTGCGGCAGCTGCTCGATCAGTTCGATGACAATATCGCCTGTGCCCTGGCTGGGTACAATGGTGGTCCGCACAATGCTAAACGCTGGCATGCGCGAAACAAGAATCTGGATTTTGATCTCTATGTTGAGAGCATTGGCTACACCGAAACGCGAAATTACGTGAAAAAGGTCCTTGGGAACTACTGGACCTACGATACAATTGGGGAATACCTCAATTATCCAGGAAGCTGACTTCTACGGGGCATCAGGCAGACCGATCGCTCCACTCGGCTGAAAAACCAAAGAGATTTCCGGAGTGGTATGTATTTTTACTACATCCTTTGAACAAAGACATTACCGATCGAATCAATAATACAGGTTTTTTGCAGGAGGTACCGTGATTACAGCGAAACGACTCGCAATGACATTTCTGGCTGTCACAGCTCTGGGTTCTCAGGTTTCCTGGGGCGCCACCAACGATACGGTTCTGGTTGCCGAAAATATCAAACTGACGACCTATGTCGGTGACGCTGCCGTGAATGCCTTTGGAGTGGCAGGTACCCATTTGTGGTATGCTACCGAGGATGGGGTGTTTTCTCTGGGCCTGACTCAGAAGAAACTCGATGAGTTTCAGAGGGTGGGGGACCTGGATGCCGGCGGCGTGAATGACATTCTGGTAGCAAAAGACGGTTCTGTCTGGTTTGCCGCAAACGGAGGGGTGGCGGTCAGAAAAGGGGGGAGATTCCAGACCTACACCGAAGAAAACGGTCTTCCGGGTAAAGAATGCTTTGCACTGGATCAGGGCAAAGACGGGGCGATCTGGGTAGGCACCGACAAAGGCGCCGCGGTATACCGGAATGGGAACTGGGAGTCTTTTACAAAAGAAAATGGCCTGGTGGGAAACAAAATCAACGATATCGTGGCGGATTCCAAAGGAGCGGTATGGTTTGGGACCAACAGAGGAATCAGTCAGTACGTCAATGGGAGTTGGGTAAAACACGACATGAAAAGCGGTCTCAGCTGGAACGAGACGACGGCTTTGGCGTATGACTCACGCAAGAACATCCTGTGGGCTGCAGTGAATAATGGCGATGCGAACAGCTATAACGGGGAAACATGGCGAGTGTATATGTCGGTTGGTGAGAATATCCAGGGTATTATGCCTGACACCCGAAGCCGTATCTGGTTTGGTGGGGCCGAAGGGGTCGTGAAGTTCAATGGTGAAGAGTGGGTCGAGGATGCAAAACGCCACGGTATTCCGATGACCACTCAGACTACGGATATGTACTGTGATTCCGAT
Source organism: Chitinivibrionales bacterium (assembly GCA_041641555.1). Taxonomy (GTDB): domain Bacteria; phylum Fibrobacterota; class Chitinivibrionia; order Chitinivibrionales; family WJKA01; genus JBEPYC01. The sequence goes on from JBEPYC010000227.1 coordinate 6,559, forward strand.
GGGAACCTCTGGTTTGCCGGGGTGCAAGGGGTAATGATGCTCACCAATCCGTATCCTTTTTGAGGGATTTATTTGCCGGCAGCTGCGTGAAAACTTTGCCGTTGCCGGTGCGAATGCATCCAGATTGAACACCAAACGGGGAAACTGGCTAAAGCCAACGCTGCTTCGATACCTAACGTGCCCTCTTCAACGGGGCACTTTTTTTATTGTGTTCTCCCCCCTTTCTTTGATTGTTTGAGAATGGATTATATATTTTTTTGCCGCTGCGGGCGTTTCATTTCACAGGAGGAGAGCGGGTATGGCAAAGATTCGTATCGCTATTGCGGGGGTGGGGAACTGCGCGAGTTCCTTGCTGCAGGGCATTCATTACTATCGGGACAAAAACCCGCAGGATGCAATCGGGCTGATGCATTGGGCAATCGG
>JBEPYC010000228.1:0-6001 GCA_041641555.1 Chitinivibrionales bacterium
GCCATGACTGGCGCACATAAAAAAAGGGGATGCAACCGCACCCCCCTCAGCCCTTCTACACAGCTTTCATACTCTTCTTAGAAACTATACGTAGCGGTAAGTCGTGTTGCGATATGGTCGTGAGGACCGCTGAAAAGGTTGGTAAGAGTATAGAAAAGATCTTCGGCAAGCACAGCGTCGATTTTCAGCCGGTTTTCGATGTTGATTCCCAGGCCGATACCAAGGAAATCATCATCCGAAGCGTTGGCTTCCGCATTCTGAATCCATCCTACACTGTTCCCGTTGTTATCCCATTGGTGAAGCAGTGTCTTGGAAAGACCAACACGAAGAAGAAACCAGTCCCAGACAACGTTTCTTTCCAGACCGGCACCGAACCGACCACCGACAGCATTCGTCTCTTCGTTCATAAGCCAGAAGCTCTTTTTCGTGCCCTTGTACAAGCCTTCGAGTCCGAGCCAGAAAAAGCCCCGGTCGATATTCATGTTAACTCCGGCACCAAAAGAAATGGCATCCTGCTCGAATCCTTTAAGCCGAATGCGCTCGGCACCGAATCGAGGAACCAGATCACCATTGATCGCCATCAGCGCGGTAAACAGTCTGACTTCACCGTTAACAATGAGACCCGCCCCGCCGTCGCTGAGATCCGCGAGTGTATCGAGTATTGTGGTGCTGTCAGCCATGTCAGTGCCGAATTGAATCCTGTTGGCTGCAACCAGATCAGCAAGCCCGACCCCGATAGAACCTTCGATATCTACCGATTTGGCCAGTGGCCAGTTCACACCGGCATTGATCCGAGTGTAGGTCACTGAAGAATACTCATCGTTTCCCGGAATCGGCTCTCGCTGAAAAGCAGTATACACGCCCGCTCCGACCATCCCGCCGGTGCCGAACGCATACCCGCCCATCAGTTCGATTTTGCCGACTGGGTCGGGAACTATTAGTTCGCGGGCGGCAGAATCCCCGAACGCCTCGGCGAAATCACCGAAATCGGGATTGGGCGTTAGGAGCTGCAGGTATTTATCGGTCCGGTTGAATCCACCGGCCAACGATACCATCGGATATTGTGTCCCGCTCTCCGCGCCCTGTGCCAGAGAATACGAAAGTATGCCTGTTGCATACGGACGCTCCGGATCGCGATTTGTCCTTTGCAGGGCGGCAAACTCCGTGGTATCACGATCGAAATAGTACCCGGCCGACCCGATACCCATGTTCGGATAGATATTCAAATTCGCAGGATTGCGATAGATGCTGAAATCATCCATGAAAAAATTGTCGTGTCTTCCCAATGCGATGATTCGAGCATCAGTAGCAAAACTTCCGGCTGCAAAAGTACCCACCAGCAGACAACCGATGATACGCTTCATGTAAACCCCTCCGCAGTTAGTTTACCGTCGTTTAGGCGGACCCTCTTATGATTGGTTATAGCTAAGTAACAGTTACTGATTAAAGACAAAGGGGTAAACGACTTCGGTCACATCGCCCGGTTTGTCGATTTTCCCAAACGCCCAGCGCTTGATTTTCTTGATCACCTCTGCTTCCAGGGTTTTATCGTTGATCGTAGTTCCAACGACCTGACAGAAAATCACTTTCCCAAATTCATCTATGGCAAATTTTACAGTTATTTTTCCCCGGAGGCCAGGTTTTTCTCGAAGACGTTTGGTATAGGCCTATCGAAGTGCCGCGAGGTTCTGCATCACGACCCGCATGATACTCGCCTTACTTCGTCCGCCTGTCAAAGCTCCACCGGAGACGAATTTCGGTTCGGACAGTTTCAGCGCACCGCGTTTTTTCAGCTGCAGAGATCCACCATCCTCACCTCCCATGAGGTTTCCGAGAAGGTCATCGATACCGCCTCCGCCGCCACCGAAACCACTTCCGTAACCGGCACCATATCCGATACCGGCTGCGCCTTTCCGTCCTACGCCACCGCCGCCACCGGATTTCAATCCGCCAACGCCCTGCAATATGGCATCTATGCCCGAAGCAAAACCGCCCTTACCGAAAACGTCGGCCGAAGCAACGGTCTGCCCTTTGACCTGACCAGATATGATACCCAAAACGCCCTTACGGGTTACGCGAGCACGTGGATCACCACCGCCGCCTGTCCGGCCGCCCGCCCCCTTGCTCTTGGACTGTTTGAGTTTCTTCTTGTCAGACTTGATCTCTTCTTTCTTCTCTTCTTCTTTCTTTTCTTCCATCTTCAACGTCTCGGGAAGATCTTTCACGATTTTTGCCGTACGTTCTTCAGGAAGTTTCTCGAAAAAGTCGGTAGCAACCTTGGCAATTTCATAGGTGCTCAGCCAGACGCCGAAGACGGCACCGATCACGAGACAGACGATTTCAAGAACCCCGAGTTTCCGGTCTTTTTCAACGGCAAAGATATCCGGTCGTTTTTTAAGCGCGTCGGCATATTCCTCGTTGGAGAGAACTCTGCCAGGAGCATCGTCCTCATCTTCGTCGTAATCCGACGAAACCCCCGAGGCAGCTGCCGCAGGTGCACCCAGACCTTCCAATTCGACAACGGCGCCGACACCCTCAAACCGGTTCTTCAACTGAAGAGCTTCAGCCTCTTCGGCCTCTTTCTTGATGCAGACCGATTTCTGCAGCAACGCATTGGTCACTACCGCAGCGCTACTTCCCGACCACCGAGCGATTTCCTCGGCAACCTGCTGAGCACGCTGAGGGTCGGCACACCTTCGGATGAGTACTTTGTACTTCACGGCTAGCTTTCCCTTTCCATGACAGCAAAGTTCATGTTGTTGTAACCGACCTTGCCACATGTGTTCATGACTTTATAGAGAACATCAAAGTCCATGTTCTTATCAACCTGAATAACGCACTTTCCATCAACCTTGTTCAATGCCCCCAGGCGCACCATCTCTTCTTCCTGTGCATAATGGCCGCGCAGACTCTCTTCCAGCTTCGGATCGATGGGATCCGGATTGTCCAGAGGTATGTTGCGAATGTCTTCGGTGGGGACCACAGGACTGTTATCGACCAGAATCATCTCCTGGGTAACGGCAACCTGCAAGCTCACCTCAGTAGGCTTCTTCTTGGAAGCAGAGTTGGGCAGCACGAGGTTATCGGCGTTGGTAAGAATACTTCCCTCTGCCGAGTATTGCTTGAGAAGAAAGACCAGAAGAATCGTGAACATATCCATCATCGAGTTGAGCATCAGCCCACCCGGTTTCCTGGTCCTTTTCCCTCTTCCGCGTAGTTTGGCCATATTAACCTCTCAGCTTGGCTATAGAGATGTTGGGGAAATCGGCCACTCGTGCGGCATCCATAATCTGTACGATTTTGTCATACATTACCTGGTTTTCCGCAGCGATAATGACGTCATCGGAATCTTCAGCATCCTGAAAGCGATCTTTTACTTTCATCAACCGATTCTGCAGCTCGTCATATACCGACACAGGTCGAAGCTCGAATTCCGATTTATCCTTTACCACAACCACTCTGCGTGGATTACTCAACGCATAGACAGAATCTCCGACTTCGACTTCCGTGATTGCACGTCCATCGGCATCGGTGATCATTTCACCATAAGAATTATAAAGAACCTTGTGCAGGTCTTTGTACTCGTCATCACAGGCATACAGGAGGATTTCCTGCCGCTCGTGAATCGTGAACTGCTTACCCGTCTTTGCGTTTGTTGGCGGCTCCGGATCCTTCGGATCATATTTCACCGTTACCGGCTCGCCACCCTCTTTCGGAATGTACTTGTGGAATTCCTGATAGAACAGACTGGGCAAAAACCCGCCCTTTGCGCCAAGCGTCAAGACCGAATCGGTAATGATAACCGTCAGGAGCAGTTTGTTTTCCTCCTCCTTCGGGCGTTTCTTTACCGCTTTCGAGGTCTGCGACCCTCTCCCTTCAGGGAGTTTCAGATCAATAATAGAGATCTTGGCGAACTCGGCGGACACCAGCAGCAGAGGAACGAGCACCACCAACAGATTCATGAATGGTGTAATGTTCAGTTCCGCGTCGTCGAATTTTTTCCTCTTCATTGCCTTGGTCCTCTCGCGTAGATCCGATCGGGTGAGGTATATATCCCGTGCATCAAAGCACACTCCTTACACATGTGCCAAATCGCCGGGCCTGAATGTAAACCTCGCCTGTCGCTTATTCCTCCAGAAGGTTTACCATCTTCGTGGTTTTTTCATCCATCTCATCAACGATCTTGTCGGATTTCCCCACAAGGATACCTTGAATGAACATGGTCGGAACGGCAACAATCAGCCCGAACAGAGTCGTCGACATGGCAAACGAAATACCGTTAGCAAGAGCCGTGGCACGCTGAGCAGCAGGGATGTTCGCAATAGCATCGAACGCCTGCATCAGACCGTAAATCGTTCCCATCAGTCCCAACAGAGTCGCGCTGTTTGCCAGCGTGTTGAACAAAGGAAGATTCCGGGTGATCTTCGGAGTTTCGGTCAGAAAGACTTCGTCAAGCGATTTCTGGATCGCCTTTGCACTCTTACCGCGATTCTGAAGAATCGTCGATACCGCACGTGCCAACGGTGTCTTGACCGAAGTTGCGTATTTCAGCGCCTTGTCATACTCGCCTGCCTTCAGGTATCTCGAGATGCCCGACATAAAGGTTCCTGTTCCGGTTCCGCACTTGAAAAACAAGTACCAGACCCGCTCAATTGTCAGCCCAATCACTCCGAAAGCGATGAAAAGGATTAGCCACATCGCGGGCGCACCAGCTGACTTGAAACCTACAGTGATGAAGTTAAGAAGCTGCATCACCAACTCCTTTCATGTAAGACGTTCACACAACCTCAGACGTTACAATTTTTTCTGAGTAAGCACAAATAATTAGAACAACTACTTTAACCGCCAAACAACCAACCAAAGAAACCTTTCTTTTCTTTTTTCTCTTTTTTCTCCTCGGGTTTGAGCTTGATAATATCATTCTCCGGCTGCTTCTGCTCCTGGAGCATAGCCTCTTCCGTAGAGCCGCCTTCGTTCATTGCCACTTCCTCCTGGGCTGGTTCAGGATTCTCTTCGGGCACCCAAGGAGTTATCTCCACATTGAGCCATTCGGAGGTAGGATTGATTATCATGATTCGTGCCTGAGCACTGTCCAGCCAGTCGCTTTCGGCGATACCCAATTCCTTTGCAGCACGCACAGCCTCTTCGTACTTGGGCAATGCTGCATCCATCGTCTGAAGTTTCTTTTCCTCCAGTATCTGGCGATACGCTTCTTTTTCTTCCGGACTCAAATCCCGCGGAATCGGCGCACTCGCAAGTACTTCACCAGCTTCTTCGAGGATCCGCCCCTTCAGAAAGGCCATTTTCATGAAGGCATTGATTGATCTGTCTACCCATTTCCCCTCCAGGTTCTGATCATGAGCCTTGTTAATATTCCAGAAAAAGTTATCCTGGGCCTTGATGTAGTACTTTTCGAGCTTGGAAAGGATCTTGAACTTGGCAGCAATTTTCTGATCCGCTCTGCCAAAGAGCTTCTGATTCTTTTCTTTGTTAGCCAGTTCGACAAGACTCCGCCCGATTTTGTAATTGGAGCTGAGAACCCAGTCGGTTACACCGGTTTCGATCGCTTTGAGGTATTCTTTTCCGGCCTTATCCAAGGCCTTGGCGGCATCCTTGAGCTTGTTACGGACATCGCGCTCATTGCGCCCTTCAGCCTCGATCGCCATGAATTCGTCGTAGTAGATATCTCCAAGACGAGAGTATGACTTGGCTATGCCGTCGAGATCGAAATCACCTTTTCTCTTGAACTTATCATAAATGGTGGTTGCACTCAGGTAGCTCGTCTCGGCATCCTTCTTTTTTTCCATCTTGTAGTAGGCATCACCAGCACGAATAAGCGCATCGACTTGCTTTGTTCGATTATCGTACTTTTTCGCGAACTCCGAGAATGCGGTTGCCGCCTTATCCGGCTTACCCATTTTCTCGTAGGAAAGACCGATCGAGTAGCTTGCTTCTTCGGCATACTCTGACTTGGGATACTTCTCGGCCAGAGTAGAATGGG
>JBEPYC010000228.1:6011-6923 GCA_041641555.1 Chitinivibrionales bacterium
CCAGAATAGCCCGTTCGTACAGATTGCCTTTTTCCAGAATCAGCCCGGCGTTGTACAACGCCTGGGGCGTACGAGAGTCTTCCGGGTACCGCGACACCACAAGCTCGAACATCTTTCCGGCCATGTCATAGTTTTCGACCTTCTGGTACGATTCCGAAGCAGAGGAGAGCGACGGAATCGCGAAATCAGCTTTCTTGATTTCCCCTGCAGCCTTTGCGTAAACCTGCGCCGCCATTTCCCACTTTTGAGCCTTTTTATAGTTCTCCGCAGCACGAACAAACGCCTTTTCCCGAAGATCGGAATTCGGAAATTGCGCGGCAAATGTCTCGAACGTTCCCGCCGCAAGTTCCAGATTATCCGCCTGTTCGTAACATACCGCTGCTTCGAACCACCCGCGGTCGGCTACACGGCTCTTGGGAAATTCACCAGCAATCGACTTGAAGACATCGGCTGCGCCAAGATAATTACTCGCCTTGCGCATGTCTTCGGCTTTACTATACACTGCAGCAGCTGCAAGGTCAACGACTTCCTGGTATTCCTTGGATTTCGGATCGGTCACCGCCATGAGTTCGCGATATTTTCGAAGTGCAAGGTCGTATTCACCCTTTGCCGTGTATGTCTTGGCAAGCATACGAAAAGATTTGGAAGCCAGCGGAGTTTTCGGGTAGGATTCAACAATATCCTCGAAAATAGCAACGGCCTTATCGAGTGCTTTGGCCTCATAATGCATGTTACCAACCAGATACATTAGATCGACAACATTTTTGCTCTCCGGAAAACGCTTTGCGTAGGTCTGCACATAGTTTACCATCTTCTGGGTTTCAGGCAGACTGTAGGCCGCTGTCTCCGAAATATTATCCATTGCGATTTTTCGTTACGCGCATTATCGAGAGCTACTATCGCGTTATATCC
>JBEPYC010000229.1:0-6906 GCA_041641555.1 Chitinivibrionales bacterium
AAGAGCGAAGAAACCTACGAAAATGGAAAACTGGAAGGAGTTGCGAAGTACTACAGCTCCTCAGGTTCACTTCTCTCCATAGTTCCTTTCGAAAACGGCAAAAAACATGGAACGGTAAGAATGTATTACCAGGATGGAACTCTTATGTCGGAGAAAGAATACCAGAATGGTGTTCTCCATGGCGTGAGCGAGTTCTACCGCAACGACGGCACTATCTCAAAAAAAGAGACCTGGGAGTACAACAGGCGGCTCAGGACAGTCTACTATAATCCTGATGGCACTGTCCAGAGAGAGGTGGATGGGTAACTACGCAGTCTGCGCTTCAACTTGCCTGTCCGGCCAATTTCTTCACTTCTCGAACGAATGCTTGTTCATCGTCGTAGAGAACGACCGAGCCGATCTTGTGTAGTCCGAAACCCGCAAAGCTTCGGCGTACCTGGGAGCTGGGGATGACTCTAAGCAATTTTCCCATACTCTTGAGTGCCACGGCTAATTGAGCAAACGCTCGTGCTTCGCCTGTGTTTATAATGGCAAGCGAAGAGAGGTCGAGTATCACATCCCGTGGGTCTTCAAGTTCGCTAACCAGATCTTCGATCTTCTGTTTCAGAGCCGCCGATTCTCCAAAATTGTCGCGTTGGTACCGGAAATACACAAATTGAGACGTTTTGATCTGATGCGTAGCCAAGGATGCTCCTTCAGACAGGATGTGGGGCCGGTGTCCTGATATTATACCCCCAAAAGGTGAATTGCGCAAGGGGAGACGAGATCCAGATCGAGGCCCAGGGCCCTGATAATGTAGGCACGGAGAGCGGGGGTTGGTTCGAAACCGCCAATTTCAAGCATCCAGGCTGTATTTTGTGTTCTCTTCACCAAACTACAACTTCTTGCCGAGTGCTGGAATACAAAGGATTTTTTCTCATGCTTGAGTCGATCATTACCCATGATGTGGAATTGTTCAAGTGGATCAACTCTCAACACAGTCTTTTCCTGGATTACCTGTTCCGGGTCCTGACTAACCTTGGGAATGGATTTTATCTGGCGCCGATCCTTATTTCGCTCGTTGTCTGGAAAATCAGACGCCGACAGGTGGTTCAGGTGATAGTTCTTTGCACAATCGGCATGAGTCTGGCCGGTGTGGTGAATAACCATGTTAAAGAGGTTGTAGGGAGGTCGCGCCCGCTGGGGATTTTTGTCCCGAACTGGGATTCCGTTCCCCAGGATCCGGACAAAGAAGTCGAGGAAATCGATTCGATGTACGTCTACAACGTGCATGCCCCCGGTGAGCAGCTGTATGCTCGCGCATTTCCATCGGGACACACCAACACGGCATTTGCTGGAGCAACTGTTCTTTTTGTGGTGCTGGGAAAAGCGTACTGGTGGGCATTCATTTTCGCCTTTCTGGTGGGGTACTCACGGATATACCTGGGAGTACATTTCCCGGCGGATACGGTGGTAGGGGCGGCAATGGGAACATCGGTGACCGCACTGGTGGTGGTGCCCGGCATGCGGCTGTTTCGCAAACGGCAGGCCGCTTCTGACAAATCACGACACGAACAGATGCACACGAATGCAGATGCACGCGACCGGAATCATTCCGATGTCAACGAGCATAATAGGGAAGCGGATACGGCTTGATCATATTTTCGCATCGGGAGAAATAGATCGTTTTGGCGTATCTTCCACCGCGATAGATGACTGTGGAATCGGGTGGTGAAACCCGCTCGAAATATTCACCGTAGGATTTTTCCGGATTTACGCGATATCTGTTTGTGTAGATACAAATCCCATCCCTGCCCAGTACGTTTTTGTGGGCATTCCAGACACCGAATCCCCGGGAATCACTTCGATTCAGGCACATGATGCTAAAGGAGGGATCCGCAGCAAGTGAGATTTCTCCTCCCAGGTACCACTTATGGGAGAAAAGAAACACCTCATCGGCGCTCAGTCCTTTTTGATTCAGATATGTGGGTATGGCATCCCATCCGACCATATCCAGTGTTGCGTCTCTTCGGACCTCATGCCCGGAAACCCATCCGATATCATGAAGAGCATACAATACCGATCCCCGCCGGATCTGTAATACAAGCAAAATGTAAACAAGCCCGATAATGATAAGTGAGATAGTTATCGTTCGGGTAACCACCCGTTTTTTTCTGAACGAAGCGATTGTATCTGCCATGGGAGGAAGCAATGCAATGCACCCGGCCAGGGTCCAGTGCGGCAGAATCGATTGCTTGAGAGAAACGCCCAGGAAAAACAGGTAAGGGATGGAACCGAAAAAGAAAGCGAATCGGTAATTGAAGTCGCCTTTGACGATACCTTTCACGCAGGTTTTCCAAAGGACGACTGCCAGGGGAATAAAGGCCATTGGGGTAAGATATCCAATCTGACCACCCACGGCTTCGAGAAGACGGTCAAACCGGATCGAGCCCCCCGATGCGCGCCCACCCTGGAAAACAAATGAAACCCAGTCGTGATGGGCATTCCAGATCAGCACCGGGGAAAACACGGCTGCACAGCTCAGCACAAATACATACGGTTTCAGTGTCGACAGCAAAAAACGTCGGTACACCACCAGAAAGATACAGAGGCTCCCTACAAGAAGCACACCGTGGTATTTGCTTGCCAGGGTAAGCCCTGCCAGTACTCCGGCACCGGCCCAGAGGAGAATACCGGAAGGTCTCTCAGGGGCGAGAAGCGGGCGCAGTACCATAAGTGATACCCCCCAGAAAAACGCCATGGAGACATCGGGGAGAACCGCAATGCCGATACCGATGAAAAACATCGGAATGCCGTGAAAGAGCAGCAGGGCGAGGTTTGCCGATGACGGTGCGAACCATTTTCGGGTGTATTCATAGACAAACCACCCGGTAAACGTAAACAGAATGACCGAAACCAGACGAATAGTAAAAGGGGTGGCAATACCCGTTAGAAATGGAACGAGCCCGGCAACCAGTGCCACCATGGGAGGATGGTCGAAATACCCGAATGAGAGGTTTTTAGCGTACGTATAATAGTAGGCCTCATCGAAACCCGCGCCAACCGCCCCCGAAAGAATCAGTCGAACAATCAGCGAAACGATCGAGATGAGGATGGCTGTCCGGTGTCTGGTATAAAATTCCATGGTGACGAAAATACATCCGCTGAAACGGAAGCATTAGCACCGACTCATCCAGCAAGACCGAGGATCTTTCCACCCTGGTAAATGCCAAATGCTACCAGCCAGGCAAGAAGAAGTTGGTATCCGACAGCGAAGCTCGACCATTTGAAGCTCTTGAGTTCTCGAATCATGGTTACCAGGGCAACGACACAGGGCGTATAAAGCAGTACGAACGCCATGAAAACAAAACCCGTGAGAGGCGTGAAATTCCGTTTGATCTGGGCCCGAAGTTCCGCACTTTCCGCATCGGATTCGCCCACCGCATAGAGCACTCCCATCGAACTGACCACAACTTCCTTGGCGACAAATCCGGTGAGAAGAGAAACGGCTGCGCGCCAATCAAGGCCAAGAGGGCGCACAAGCGGCGCCAGGGATTGTCCCAGACGACCGATATAGCTTTGCCGGACCTGCTGTAGGTGCTGCTCTGACTCGAGCGCTTCGACAATGGCCGCTTTCTCTTCGGGGTTCATGAGGTTGTTTTGCTGCACTTCCTCGATCCGGCCCACATTGACCTCGATCGCGTCTCCGGGTCGGGGAAATTCGCTCAGCACCCAGAGCAGGATAGAGAAAAACAGCACCACTCCACCCATTTTTTTCAGGTAATGCTCGGCTTTGTGCCACATGTGAATGACCACGCTCCGAGCGGTCGGGAGTCGGTAAGGGGGAAGCTCCATGACAAAGGGATAATCTTCTCCACGGAAGAGAGTCTTTTTGAACACCCACCCCATCGCAAAAAAAGCCGTGGTGCCGAGAACGAACTGGAAAAGAAACACGATGTTACCGGCAACTCGGGGAGGAAAAAGTGCACCTGCGAAAAGCACATAGACGGGCAGGCGAGCCGAACAACTGATCAGCGGTGCAAGCAGAATGGTTTTGATTCGGTCGGCGCGGGACTCGAGTGTGCGGGTTGCCATAATCGCGGGGACATTACAGCCAAGACCCATTAAGGCCGGAACGAAACTTTTGCCGTGAAGTCCGATGGAGTGCATTACCTTATCCATGATGAACGCCGCACGCGCCATGTATCCGGTGTCTTCAAGGATGGAGATTCCCAGAAAGAGAATCAGAATGTTTGGCAGGAAAACAATAACACCACCGACCCCGTGAATAATCCCATCGACCAGTAAGTCCCGTACCAGCCCCGAGGGAAGCGTGGCCAGAGCCAGGTCCCCCATTCCCTCGACAAGCAGTTCGATAAGCTGCATGGGGTATTCGCCAATGACAAAGGTCGCCTGGAAGAGCAACCACATAAAAAAGATGAAAATGGGGTAGGCCCAGACCGGATGGGTTACGATGGTGTCGATGGTGTCTGAAATCTCGACCCGTTTCTGCCGGCTTTTGGAGACTGTTTCGCGAAGCACACCGGCAATCCACCCATACCGGGCTTCGGCTATGAGCGATTCGGCGTCATCGCCGAGCAGATGCGCAATGCTTCCTGCAAGCTCATCGGCTCGGGCAATCGCTTCTCCGCCGTTTTCGGTGCTTCGGACAAGGGACGTGATCTGGGGGTCTCGCTCGAGAAGCTTCTGGGCAACCCACCGGGGCTGGAAGTTTTCTACCGAAGATAGGGCGGGAAGCGCCGAAAGCTCATTGATCGCCGATTCGATTTCTTCAGGCAAATGAAGGGCAATGCGGGGTGCTGTGCGGGATTGGCCAGAGCACTGCTGGATTGCCTCGCGAAGCAGTTCGCTGGTACCTTCACCTTTGGTTCCCACAGTGGGCACAATTTTCATGTCAAGGAGGCGTTGCAGGTGATCCAGATCGATCTGAATGTCTTTTTTCTGCACCTCGTCCCACATATTGAGCGCAATAATCGGACGGACACCCAATTCAACGAGCTGCAGTGTCAGAAAAAGATTGCGCTCCAGATTAGTCGCATCGACCACATCGATAACTACATCGGGACGCTGATCGACAATGTAATCGCGAGCGACCTGCTCTTCGACCGAATAGGCGTTGAGTGAATAGGTTCCCGGCAGATCAACGATCGTAACCTTTTGCCCATCGACTCGTGCGGTGCCCTCTTTGAAATCGACAGTTACACCACCATAATTGCCGACCTTCTGGTGGGCTCCGGTGAATGTGTTGAAAAGTGAGGTTTTTCCGCAGTTGGGGTTTCCAGCTAGTGCAATTCGAGTCATTCTCTGGTTCCGTCTGAGACTGAGACGCGGTCTCAACCCGTGCGTAAAAAAACATTCTTAGGGGGCTATACTCCGAGCACCCACGTGGCTACCGAAAAGTAGACCAGCAACCCGGTGGCATCGGCAATTGTCGTAATCAGAGGACTGCTCGCCACCGCAGGGTCCAATTTGAGCTTTTCGAGTATGAACGGAAGAATAAGCCCAACAAGGTTAGTAATGATCGTAACCGTGAGCATCGTGATACCCACGACTAACCCGATCCGCACTCCCTGAGTGCCCAGGCCGCCGAAAATAGTCCCAAGTATGAAGCCAAGACTTCCCAGGCTGAGTCCCAGAAGAACCCCTACACCCAGTTCCTTGAACAGTGCCGCTCCCCAGTCGGAGAGGTCAATGTCGCCGGTAACCAAAGCGCGAATTGCCAGCGTGGCCGATTGAGAACCGGTGTTACCGGCGCTTCCCAGAAGCAAAGGGATAAATGCGGCGAGCATGATAACCGAAGCGAGCTTTTCTTCGAATGCGGTTATGACCGAAGAGGATATCAGGCTCATGACGACCAGGGTCACGAGCCACCCGATACGCTTCGTGTAAAGGTTCCATACGGATGCACGGTGATAGCTCATTTTCAGGGGAGACACCGATGCCTGCTTCTGGATATCCTCGGTCACCTCTTCTTCGGCTACATCCCAAACGTCATCGAACGTAACGATACCGATAAGAAAACCATCGGAGTCAACTACCGGTAAAGCGGTCAGATCGTATTCCTGGAGAAGTTCCACGGCACGTTCCCGGTCATCGAATGCCGAAAGCCCGATGAACTTGTGGTTCATGATGCTCTCGACTTTTCTGTATGGATCTGCGAGAATCAGGTGCCGCAGCATAATGTCGTCGAGAAGTCTCCCGGTCTCATCGGTGATGAAGATGCGGTTTACCGTTTCGCTGTCTTTTCCCATTTTCCGAATATGCTCGAGCGCTTTGCCTATGGTCCAGTGGCGACGGATATCGACATAATCCGGCGTCATCAGGCGTCCTACGCTCTCTTCGGGGTATCCCAGCAGTTGTCGGGCCTCCCGGAGGTCCTGGGGGCCCAGTAGGCTCAGGAGTTTGGTGGTGATACCCGCGGGGAACTCTTCCAGAAGCGATGTTCTGTCATCGGGATCCATGTTCTCGAGGATATGACGAGTCTCTTGGTCTGTCAGCTCATGCAGGAGGCCGTTCTGTTCTTCCGGTTCAAAGTAGGAGAAAACATCGGCAGAAAGGTGGCGAGGCAGGGTGCGGAAAAGCAGTACCCGGTCGGCTTTTTCGAGTTCCTGAAGCAGATGCGCAATCTCGGGCACTTCCCAGACAGCGATGCGTTCACGAAGCGCGGACCAGCTGCGCTGTTCTATGAGTTTTTGTACTTCGGATCGTAGGACTTCCAACCTGTTGTGCCCTTCCGTGGTGGAATGCTTTCTTCATTGCGCGCTAATCTTCAGACGGCTGCCTCTGGTGTTGTCCGGGATTCCTCGAAATCGACAGGTTCCACCTCTATCTTCTCGGCTTCGCAGACTCGCAGGCTGACGTGGGTATCTTTGATATTGAGCTGCATGGGATCGCGAAGCGGCGCAT
>JBEPYC010000230.1:0-6895 GCA_041641555.1 Chitinivibrionales bacterium
GACCACCTGCCCGCCGATCATTCCCCGCGTCCCGAGGGCTTCGGCCGTCTCCCGAATCAGCTCTATTCTCCCGGTCCGGGACAGGCATTCGAACGCAAAAATGCAAAGTGCGTCACCGCCAAGAACCGCAAGCGCTTCGTTGAAAGCCTTATGCGCAGTCGGGCGACCACGCCGATAGTCGTCATCATCCATACAGGGAAGGTCATCGTGGATGAGCGAGAACGTATGAAGCATCTCGTAGGCGGCACCGGCCAGGCAGGGCGGCTCTTCTCCAAATTTACCCCCGCAGGCTTCGTATGAGGCCATAATCAAAGCAGGTCGAATCCGTTTGCCTCCAGCAAAAAGACTGTAGCGCATAAGACGGTGTATCGAGGGGGGGAATTCCTGATCAGAGGGAAGAAGCCGATCGAGAGTGACTTCGATTACGGATGCAACTTTTTTGAGGTATTCCTGAATGTCACTCATTGGAAGTATCGCCCGTCAAAAGTCCATCAGCCGTATTGCCGAGAATCTTTTCAACCAGTTCACCGTCTTGACCCCTCAGAAGCTCCTTCAGTTTGCCTTCAGCATTTTTGAGGTGGTTTTCACAGGCCCGCATCAGGGAAATGCCTTTCTCGAAATGACCGAGCGCACTGTCCAGCGTAAGCTCATCGGATTCAAGGTGCTCGATTACTCCTTCGAGATCGGCCAATGCCTTCTCAAAAGGCGGATCTTTAGGTGGTGCCATGATTCGTCTCGTAGTACGTGGAAATTAGAAGGGTGAACTGACCATAAAATAGTATTCGAATTCATCGGAGGTACAGAAAGCCGTCGGTTCAAACAATTCTTGTACGGCCCCTTTCCCTGGTGTACATTTACGCAGCTGCTGGTTTAACTCGATGGAGGTCTTGCGCAGCATGGCTGCACTGGTTGGTCCATAATGGTTCGCCGCCGCAGTGGTTGCGACCTTCTGTGTCGCTCCATGGGCGATAGCTTCTCCTACTGAGGGTTTTCGTTCATTTCCAGGATGACTTTCATGACCTGACTGTCCGAAGAGCGCTGGAAAGCTTGAGGGCCGCGATGCAGGGGATAGCTGGCGGTGATCAATGACTCCAGCTGCGGCCGGTTGGTCGCAAGGAATTCCAGTGCATTGGTAAAAAGGCCGCATCGAGACCCCACCAGCGTAATCTCGTTTACCACGATCGATGATGGATTGAATGAAAAGGGCGCGGCATAGGTGCTTTTCAAGACCAGTGTTCCCCGCGGTCTGGTGCAGGCAAGTCCCAGCTCCAATGCGGTTGAATTACCGGTTGCCTCTATGACAACATCGTGGGGCGAAACGGCAAAATCGGAAAGAAGAACGGGTGTAAGTGGGAGACCTCGGAGAAGGTCCAGTTTCCCGGCGTGTTTGCCTACCACGGTGGGCGAACACCCGGTGGAGCATAGAACGCGTGCAATCAGCTGTGCGAGCTTGCCGTCTCCCAGAAGCAGCACCCGGCTGACAGGATCGATCGGTACTTGTGAAAGTATCTCCAGGGCTGCGGCCAGCGGCTCGATAAAAATGGCCTGCGTATCCGGAACCGAATCGGGAAGGAGGACAACGTGCGAAACGGGTACTGCGATGTATTCGGCAAAGGCTCCCTGGCGATTTACAATACCGATTACGGTTCGATGCGGGCAGTGTCGGCCGAGCCCGGATTGGCAGAAATCGCAGGCTCCGCAGGAGCAGTTTATCTCCGCTGTCGCTCGTTTCCCAATCAGAGAGGTGTCATCGGCTTCTTCGATTATACCGATGAACTCATGGCCGGGAACGCCCCTGAACCCGGGAACATATCCACGCGTGATTTCCAGGTCCGTGTTGCAGATTCCTGCCCTGGTTACCCGTATGAGCACGTCGCCTTTCAAACGTTTCGGGGCGGGAATATCGCGAACCTCCAAATGATCCTGAAACCAGAGTGCTTTCATGAGGCAAGCTCCATCAGTTCTTTTTCGTAGCGGGTGAATCGTTGCTGGGCCATCTCGACCGCTTTCATCTTTTCCCGGTCATCGGAGCGGCGCCTCCTGACATCATCAAAGCGCTCCGCCAGACTTACCGGTCCCAATCGATACCGGGCATCGGCATATGCTACGAGTTTGTTTTCAAGCGAAGACGGAAGCGTGGTGGGATCTTTTTTGCCTCGCATGACGGTCGCTTCGTAGAGGGTGCCATGCATAACGATGCCGGCGATTTCAGGAAAGCCTTCGGCCTGAAGAATCTCCTCGGAATTTCTCTCGTGATCACCAGGCATGCCGCGGCCGATATCGTGGAGCAGGCCCCCGAAATACACTTTGACCGGATCTATGGTCAGATGGGGGTGGCGCGAAACAATGCGGGTGGCCAAATCACGGGCGAAATCGGCGACTCCCTGCGAGTGTTCGATTCGCTGTTCGGTGATGCCGTATTTCCGAAGAAGGGCGCGTGCCCTGTCCAGGTCAAGGGACCCCGAAGAAGACGTGTGTACGGGCGAGTTACGCCACAGAACCAGACTCCCCAGGGGCTGGCCCAGCTCCATGGCGACACACTCGCATTTTACCCTCAGAATGTGGAACAGCGGACCATTCGATGTCTGCTCGAGGAGCGTTTCCAGATTGCCCTGTCCCTTGGCGATAATCACACCGGCAGTTCTGAACAGCTCCCGGAACTCATCGGTGCACTCCGACAAAACCACTCCCGGGCAGTGACTGCCGCTTTCGATCACCCGGGCGATTTCGGGTATTCCGGCCTCATAAGCGTCTTCCCGGGTGGCATCATTGAGAACCGGCCGGCTTCGCACTGCATAGAATGGCTCGAGCCCGGGGAAGGCTTTTCGGATCTGTTCCAGAAGTACCTTGTCGAAATAGACTTCTCCGGCGTTGTCGCCTATGTAGAGAAGCCGTGATGCCGAAGACATCGCTGTTTTCAGTGGTTCGAAATCATACATCCGGAATGCGAGTGATGGAATATCCTGTATTTCCTGCTCAATATTGACCGCATCGTATGAATGGGCGCCGAAATCAATAATGTTACCCGCGGCGGCCACCCTGAGAGCTTCGGCAAGTGGGTCCGCGGAGTTTTCAACATATTCGGCAAGGTGGTGAGCCAGGACGGCAACGCGCTGGTTGGAGAGGCGCTTGAGATCCTTGTACGGATCGATCGGCAAAGGGTGACCGGGAAGCTCGGCAGCAAACCACTGGTACACATGGGGTACCATTTGGGGAGGGCTTACGTGGGAAAAATCCCGGATATAGATCCGTGTCTGCTTAATGACTTTTTCAATGGATGTTTCCGAAGCTCCCAGGAGTTCCCCAATTGTCCTGGTCATACGCTCGGCGCAGGCACTGCACTCATCGTAGAATCGCATGTGCTAAAGATACTTCTCTGCACGCGGCTGCGATATTTCTTTCATTTACTATTTTGGAGGAAGTAATCCAAAGGAAAAACCCGGGAGGAAGGATCGCATGGGAAGCGCAGAAACTGTTGAGTTCACGGGGTATGCCGAATCGGTAAAAACGGCCCTTGATGCCGTCCAGGCCGGGGAGGTTCTTCGTGGGAAAACCCAGATTCTAATAAAACCCAACCTGATAAATGATTCTCCACCGCCCATAACCACTTCCGTCAGGTGCTGCGAAGCGATCATCGAGTATGCGCGGCTGCATACCGATGCCAGAATCGTAATTGCCGAAGGGTGCGGGGCACCGGGGATGGGGACCAGAGAAGTTTTCGAGCGGCTGGGATACCAGGCACTGGCTCGAAGGAAAAATATCGAGCTGGTCGACCTGAACAATGCAAAGACAATCTGCCTGAAAAACCCGTCGCTCACCGCATTTCCGGTTATACACCTCCCGGAGATCGTGTTCTCCCATTTTCTGATTTCGGTACCGGTACTGAAAGCTCACAGCTTGGCCGACATTACGGGATCCCTGAAAAACATGATCGGACTGGCCCCTCCCAAACATTATCAACGTCGCGGACACTGGAAAAAGGCAGCTTTCCACAATGATGTGCAGCAGGCGATTACCGATCTGAATACATACCGGGCTCCCGATCTGACCCTGATGGATGCATCGGTGGGAATGGCCGAATATCACCTGGGAGGACCACACTGCGATCCTCCGGTGAGAAAGCTTGTCGCAGGAACCGATGCCCGTGAAGTAGATCGGACTGCCGCCGAGCTGCTGGGGCTGGACTGGCACACGATCGGACATCTTTGCTGAATGGGGAAGTACTCTATGGCTTTCCTCGAAACCCTTGCACGGGCGCTGTCGGCGGTCCTTCACCTGCCTGATTGAATGCAGTTACCCTATACCAGTATCCGGTCGGAAACGAGGCGGGTACGGGATCACTGGCGTGCGTCGCGGGTGTACTCGATACGAGCGTGAAATTCCCCGTCTGGGATTCCGATCGATATACGCGATATCCGGTGGCTACCGGCGCAATCGATGCCGGTGGTTCCCATTGGATAACTATCTCGCGTGTGAGCGTGTCGCTGACCGAAAGGCCCTGCGGAGCCGAGGGCGAGAGAGTCTGTTTTCGGAACCCTGCATCCTGTTCACTGAGGTTACTTTCGAGTCCGTAGGTTGTCCCTTTGATCCGGTAGTAGTACACCGAGTCTGAAGTGACTCTGTCGACAAGGAACGTGTCGATCGTAGAATCGACCAGTATAGGCGAAGTAAACAGGCTGTCTGAAGACCGGTAAATTTCGTAGATTCGTGCGCCGGTGCCCGACGACCACGAAACGAGGATCGTGTCTGCTGTATAGTCTCCGTCGGTTGCATCGACCGCATTCGGACGGCCGGGAGCAAGCAGTTGCACAGCCGAAGTAGGATTGCTCAGCGCACTTTCCGAACGATCATATGATGACACCCGGTAGTAGTAGTGCTCGGCGCTTGGGACACTGTCGAAGTAGGGGCCCGAGCCACTGACCGAATCGATTATCGTGCCGGAGCTGTCCGAGACCCGGTAGCGATAGATACGATAGCGCTTACCGATACGTTCGGAATTCCAGGTAAGCTGAATATGGCGGTATGATTCGGTGGCGGAAACGGTGGTGGGCGGCTTGAGGACACTGCCCGGCCTGGCCAGCGATTTCGATCCGATGCCTCGCACGGAATCAAACGAAGCGACTGCATAGTAGTAGGAGTTGGCCCCTTGAAGGGTGGAGTCGATATACATCGTGGTGGTTACGGTGTCGATAGGGCTTAGCGCGAAAGAGTTATTTCCCCTGTACACAACATAGGCATCGGCGTTTTCAACACTCCACCAACTCATGGGGATTCTCGCTCCGTATCTGCCGGATTGAAGTGTAAACCCCGAAGGGGCCGAAGGCGCGCTGAGCTTCCCTGCAACAGTCTGTGTTGGAGCGCTGGTTCCCACCAGGTTGTACGCGACCACCTTGTAGTAGTAAGTAACTCCTTCAATTGCTGAGGCATCGTGATAATAGCTAGCCGTGGTTGTGTCCAGTAAATCGAAGCTGCTGTTAGATGTACCACGATAAATTACGTGGCCGAGTGCTTTTCGAGACGATGGCCAGGAGAGGTGGACGTGGTCATAGCGGTTGTTTACTTCAAGATTGTATGGATTTGCAGGTACCGATCCCTTTTTCCCTGAGACATAGCTTGATTTGTTACTCGTGGAATTCCCGACCGCCGATGCCACTCTGTAGTAGTAGGTTGAAGTATTCATGATAGTATCGACATGGAATGTGTCGGTTACATACTCGATTTCCAGATAGCTGGTGGAATAGGAACTCGAAGACTTATAGACTACAAAAGTGTCGATTCCTGGAATGTCGTTCCATGAGATAACCGTGCTGTTTTGGGCCGGTGTCGTCCGAAGTCCGGTTGGTGGGTGCAACGAACGGTTGCCCGAGCGATAAGTACTGTAATCGGTGATACCGTGTTCATTGCGAGCCTTTACTTTGTAGTAGTAATGCCCGAAGTCGACCGAGTCCCGGTAGCTACAGGTGTCGATCGATGCAATCCGAACATAAGGAGAATCAGGATGCGGTGACCGGTAAACATAGTAGCTGTCGGCATAGGCCACACAAAAATCCCAAAGCTGGATGTGGGTGTTGGTGCCGGAAAGCGAGAGTGTGGGGGCGGGCATGCGTTTGCCCTGAACCCGAGGCGACGTTCGACCGGTCCTTTTTTCGGTGTATGCAGCCACCGTATAATAGGCGAACGCGCCCTCGTGTGGTTGTGTATCCGCATACATGGTATCGCTCACCGAATCGATAATACTACTTGATCCCAAAGAACTTTCGGAACGGGAAACGATGTAGCCGGCGGCATTGGATACCGGTGACCAGGTAACCACGATCTTGTCGGGATATTCTCCATTGCCGGCCCTGACATTTCGTGGCACAGAAAGCAGGGGACGGCTCCCGGAGGTGGAGGCGCTGAGTCCCCCTTCGTTCCCGTGAGAATCGATACCGGATACTTTGTAGTGGTAGGTGTTTTCCGGTGTAGCCGAAGAATCACGAAAGGATTGAATCTCAGCGTTCCCGATTTTCTGATAAGCACTGTCGGTATGTTCGCTTCGGTAGACAGCATAGCTGTCGGCACCGGAAAGATTCTCCCATGCAATGAGAATATGCTCCGAAACGGTGTCAGTAGCGTGGACATCGCGGGGAGGGGTCAGGCGCTCGAGTTCGGCGAAACGATACGGGGTTACTGCACCCTCGAAAGTGGCGGATCGAAAGGCAGAAACCTGATAATAGTAAACAATACCGGGTGCAACCGATGAGTCTCGGTAGGTGGTATTTCTTGTAATGTCGATCCTGGTAAAGACGCTTTCTGGTGAAATCGAACGGTAAATGTAATACCCAAAAGCGTTGCTCACCGCAGGCCATGAGATTTCGATGTACTGGGAACGACCATCTATGGATAACGAATTTGG
>JBEPYC010000231.1:0-6879 GCA_041641555.1 Chitinivibrionales bacterium
GGGGGAGCCATACCTGATCGTCTTCCCACATCTGATCATACGGGATATCGTCGATATTGCACCAGAATGGGTCGGCTTCATCGGTTTCAATCGGTGTTCCCGTGTAAGAACGGGCAAAAAAGACAAAGCCTCGAAGTGAGTACCCATCGGTGAAAATGAAATTCAATTCGGCGACCTGCTCAAGCCCGGAGGGTGTCAGACCGATTTCTTCCTGGGTTTCACGAACGGCTGCAGCCGGGGCGAGTTCTTCCTTTTCGATTCTTCCGCCGGGAGCGTTTACTTTCCCTTTGCCCAGTCCGCGCTTTTTGTGGATCAACATCAGCCGGTTCTTTTCCCGCACAAAGCACAACACGGCGTCTTCGGTGAAACGAAAGCTGTCCCAGTCTACCTGATCTACGGTTTTCGGTGTGGTCATATCTTAAAAATGTGTTCCTGCGTGCTGCTCATGGCCGCGATTTTCATACGGGTGGCGGTCGTCAGATTTGAGTCACCGGGCACCAATTCACTATCTTGCAGATAGGAACGAACTAAGTTTGTGCGCTGAATAACTAGCCAATTACGCATTTTTTGCTGTCGCAACCAACGGCAGTGGATGGTGCATTCACCGAAAGGAGCGACGAATGTCACAGGTACAGGAAGGTTCAAAAGTCAAGGTTCATTATACCGGTAAGCTCAACGATGGAACGGTGTTCGATACCTCAAAAGAGCGTGAACCTCTGGAGTTTACCGTGGGCGAGAAAAACGTGATCCCCGGATTCGAGCAGGGACTGGTTGGAATGGAACCTGGTCAGTCCAAGACAATCTCTATCGGGTCTGATGATGCCTATGGAAATCGGGTCGATGAACTCGTTCAGGAAGTACCCCGATCACAGTTTCCGGAACATATTACTCCGACTATCGGGCAACGTCTCGAGCTGAAAGCCGGAGAGGATCAGAAAATGATCGTGACAGTTACCGAAGTCGGCGATGAGAAAGTTACTCTCGATGGAAACCATCCGCTGGCCGGCAAAGACCTCGTGTTTGATGTTGAGCTGTTAGAAGTAGCGTAATCAGGACAATATGTGGGGGAGTGCACTCCCCCTGCTCTGAGCCTTACGTCTCAGAGGCACCCCCTCCAGCAGGGACTTCGGCTATGTGGCGTGTGTGACACACGCCACGCTCTCATCCCCGCAACGCCCCCTCTGGTACCTGGTTGTTCTCCTCGTAACTATCCTTTTATTGCGTGCTTCGCGAAGCATTTTTCGCCCGGATGGTTTCACGCCGGCAAATCCCGCGGTCCATTATTTTCGTACCCAATACGCTTCCGATATCCCAGGTCATATTTTCTTTTTTGACCGGACTGAACGCGAGAGCGGATAAGCGGTGCTCCTGGGGTGAGAAACCAGCGCGACCGTGACTACATATAAGGAGAAAAAACATGCCCTACAGCGCGGAATCATCACGATATACCACCATGGAGTACAAACGATGCGGCCGGAGTGGGGTTTTGTTACCACGGGTATCACTTGGGTTATGGCACAATTTTGGAAGTGTCGATATTCTGGAAAACTGCCGAGCGATGCTTCGGCGGGCATTCGATCTGGGGATCACTCATTTTGACCTGGCCAATAACTACGGCCCGGTTGCGGGGAGCGCCGAAGAAAACTTCGGGAGATTGCTTCGGCAGGATTTCCTGCCCTACCGCGATGAGCTGATTATTTCGAGCAAGGCCGGTTACCGCATGTGGCCGGGGCCCTATGGGGAGATGGGATCACGCAAATATATCGTTGCCAGCTGCGATCAGAGTCTCAAACGGATGGGGCTGGACTATGTCGATATCTTCTATAGTCACCGGCCCGACAAAGAAACGCCGCTGGAAGAAACCATGGGCGCTCTCGACTATCTGGTGCGAAGCGGGCGGGCGCTGTATGTTGGCATTTCCAACTATCCCCCCGACATGACTGCTCGTGCTGCCGATATTCTCAAGGATCTGGGAACGCCATGCCTGATTCATCAACCACGTTACAACATGTTTGGCAGAGATATCGAGAACGGGCTTCTGGATGTCCTGGAAGAAAAGGGGATGGGATGCATCTGTTTTTCCCCGCTTGCACAGGGACAGCTGACCGACAAATATCTTGGAGGGATTCCCGAAGGATCCCGGGCGGCAAAGAAGCATGGCGCGCTCAAGGCCGAGTACATTACCGATAAACGTCTCGATGCTATCCAGAAACTCAATGAACTGGCAAAAGAGCGTGGGCAGACTATGGCTCAGATGACTCTCGCCTGGAACCTTCGGCACCCTCAGATGACTTCGGTCCTGATCGGCGCAAGCAGTAGCTCACAGATCGATGACTCCGTGCGAGCACTGGCCAACCTCGATTTTGCACAGGAGGAGCTCGAGCGGGTCAATGCAATACTGGAGAGTGTGCAATAGTTTAAGAGACGCAGGTGTTCGGGGTTTTGACGTTTATTTGTTCTCGCGCTGTTTCCACGTATATTTTCCCCCTTCAATGTGAATGGTCGTCTGCATAAATCTAAAAAAGGGGAGCAATCCATGAACCGAGTCATCAGCCTGATAGTGATTGTCGTCGGCGCAACAGGAGTGCTATCTTCAGGTTCTGCTCAATCCACCTGGGCTACTTCGGAAGGAAGTGTGTACGGAAAAGGGAGCGCAATCCTGAATCTTGGTATCGGAACCTACCCGATTGGCCCGTACGTAGCATATGACTACGGCATCCACGATGCCATTTCGGTCGGTGGAGCAGCGGGCTATCAGATGTATTGGAACTGGGGCTCTGATTACACATTCCATTGGATGCCCATTGTTGCGCGGGCGGCTTTTCATCCATTTAACCTGACCGTGGTGGCGGAGCATGTGGATGTGCGGGACAAACTGGATGTATATGCCGGACCCGTCATCGGGATAGGGTTTAGATACGATAACTATACGGGGCCTTATTCACATCTTCTAGACGACAAATTCGACGTGTACCCCATAGTTCGTGAATATATCGGAATTCGCTATTACGTAAATGATCGTATTGCCTGGTTTGCCGAAGAGGGTTCCGGGCTGGGATGGTTCAACGTGGGTTTGAGCATGAAGATGTAAGTGCACGCCCCGTATCGTCCGATCTTCATGCAGGGTCTTTCGGGGACCGGGCAGGGGACCTGTCTCTGTGCTCACGCCACTGCCCTTTTGTATCTTCTGATGAATATTTGCCGCTTGGCCACGAACTGTTTTGTGTTCCGATCAGCACCTGCCGGTTTTCTTCCTCTGGATACAGTAGACGTATGTGATCTCCGGTGTATTTTGAATCCTTTTTCCCATCTTTAAACATCTCATCTTTTATCCACGAAGGGCGGAAGTCATGCGAAAATTCATATCGGGAAGGACCAGCATACTTTTTCTTATGGTCGCGGGCATAGGTGCTGCCGGGCTCATGGCCACCGGGTGCAATTCCCAGGCAGAATCCAATGCGCAGTCGGAAGTCAAAGGGCAGAGCGCTGCTGGAAGTCAGATGGCAATGGCCGAGAATGTCTCCAATGAAGAGCTAAAGCAGTTCATGGCAGTGAACCAGAAGATGCAATCGGTCCAGATGGATGTGCAGAAAAAACTTCTAAAGGCCATTCAGGATGAAGATCTGGAGCCGCAGCGCTACAATGAAATCGCGCGTGCGCAGAACAACCCGGCATCCGATGCCGATGCATCGAAAGAAGAAATGAAGAAAATGGAGGCTGTAGGTAAGGAAATGCAGTCGGTCCAGCAGGAAATGCAGAAGAAAGGCGAAGAAGTCATCAAGGGTGAAGGAATGGAACCCGAGCGGTATCAACAGGTGGGAATGGCCCTTCAGAGTAAGCCTGAGCTCCAGGAACGGTATCGCAACATGATGATGCAGGAAATGCAGAAAAGCATGCCGCAAGGCAGTGCTTCTGCTCCGGCACCGCAGGGGGAAGCAAAGTAGCTCTCAGGCTCAACGGGGCAGATCCCCGAAGACTTCAGCAACAGCTTCGTGGGCAATTCTGCCCCGACGCATATTCAAAGCCCTGGCTCGTCCGGGGCTTTTTTGCATGAAACCATCCACTCCGAGTTTCGCCAGCTCGCGGCAGTAGGGAAGCGTGGCATTGCAGAGGCCGAGACTACTGGTTCTTCCGACAGCACCAGGCATGTTGGCTACGCAGTAATGAACGACATCATCGATTATGTAAGTTGGATCCCCGTGAGTAGTCGGGTGACTCGTCTCGAAACACCCTCCCTGATCGATAGAGACATCGACCAGGGCCGCACCCTTTTTCATGAGAGAAAGGTGTTCTTTGCGCACCAGTCGCGGAGTTCTTCCTCCAGGGATCAGCACGGCCCCGACAACCAGATCCGCCCATGCCAGATACTTCTCGATCGCATGGGGATCGCTGAAAATGGTGGTGACGTTCGACGGCATGATTTCGCTGAGGTAGCGAAGGCGGTCCAGATGAATATCCATGACGGTCACATTCGCTCCGAGACCTGCCGCCACCAGTGCGGCATTGGCACCCACAACGCCACCCCCGAGAACCAGTACATGCGCAGGTTCTACTCCCGGAATGCCACCCAGAAGAATGCCCCGGCCATGCGTCGGCTTTTCAAGTGACTTGGCCCCTTCCTGTATCGACATCTTCCCGGCAACCTCACTCATGGGCGTGAGCAGTGGAAGTCGCCCGGATTCATCAGCGAGCGTCTCGTAGGCCACGGCCACGACCTCCCGGTCCAGACATCCCTCCGTCAACGCCCTTGAGCCGGCAAAATGGAAATACGTGAAAACGACCTGGTTTTTTGTAAGCTGTTTTATTTCGGTGGGTTGCGGCTCTTTCACCTTGATGATCATGTCCGAGCGGGAGAAAACCTCTTCGGCACTCTCGACAACTGTTGCACCGGCTGCCTGATAATCAGAATCTTCGAACCCGCTCCCGGCTCCTGCGCCTTGTTCCACCACGACAGTATGACCGTCGGAGGACAAAAGTTGGGCACCTACAGGAAGAAGCGCTACACGGTATTCGTGCTCCTTGATTTCTTTGGGGATTCCGATAATCATGTGTGCTCCGTTCGGTCAGGGCGAATCAGGCTTTGCCCGGTGAAGAACTCGTACTCAGTCTCGAGATACGAGACGGTACTCGTTGTCGTGATCGATCTGTTCTTAAGAGCGTGTCATGTCTGAGTACGAGAACAATCACGAGTACGACAACGAGTACAATTATACGACCGAGGAGGCCCTAGCTGCCACCCACGTGATACACGAAACCGAGACTTACCGTAAGAAAGTGGAGCCAGTTTTTCACGTAGCCGTCACTCCCGGGTCCATCGGGGTCTTCCGAGTCGCCCTCGGCACCGCCGCCAAGATAGCGAAGGTTGAGCAATACATCATACGGTGCTTTCCGCGCTTTGATACCTGCCCGAAGAGACGCATCGAGAATTGCTCCGGTGACATCGTTGTTATCGCCATTGAGATAGCTTACGGGCGCGTAGATTCCATCGATCTCGGTACCGAACCACAGGCGCTTCCCGGCGCGGTAAATGCTGTAGAACTTGAGCGCGGGAACGGGGCCGATATCTCGGTTCGTCCGAAGCAACGTGCCATCGAGCGACTCAAATGCAATTGTAGCATTGCGAATCTGAAGAGACAAGCCGGCGGCTACCTGGAGACTGCTTTTCGGATTGGAGAATGCATACATATAGCTTGCCCGCCAGAACGGGAAGTTATACAGAAACCGTACCGGGGTGCCTTCGGTGTAGACCAGGCTGTCTACCGTGATATCCTGTTCGAGCGGTTTGATCGATTCCAGCGTCAGCGGCTGATAGAGAAAGAAAACAAGATGGCGGTTGAATGCGGCATTGACCCCAAGGCGTTTGAACGGGAAGAGAATGTCCTGTCCGCCGTTTTCCCGATAATTGAAATACGTTCCCGATCTTCCGAATTGAATCTGGTTATCCAGAACCGAGACGAACCCTACCTCACCGGTCAGCGTAATTTCTCCGGGAGCTTTTGCGTTACGGCCCTGGGGCAGAGAGGTGACCTGCGCGGAAAGGGCGGTTGCGGTGCACGCAACAAGAGCAAGAGACTTGGCTAAGCGCTTTGCGAACAGTGCATTCATGGCTACTCCTGGTTGAGAGGTGGTCATTTGTCACTCAGAGGTATAAGCAAGATTCGCACCATTTAATAGATGCCGAACTGGTATTATCTTTCCAGGGATTCCATCACGAATCCGAGTTGTTCTCGCAAGTCACTGATTTCTTTCTGCCAGAACTGGTCGCTTCCCCAGTCAGGGAAGTTGCGCTGAAACTGGTAGTCTTCTCGTTGACGGCTTGTCCAGGCCAGGAAATAGATCATGCGCATGGCCCGAAGAGACTCGATGCACCGAAGCTCCTGCCGGTTGAACCGTCGGAACCGCTCATACCCCTCGAGATACAGGTCGATCTCCCGCTGCGCTCCGGGCGCCCGCTCCGGCAGAAGAAGCCACATGTCCTGCACTGCCGGTCCCGAGGCCATGTCATCGAAATCAATAATCTGAAGTCCTTCATCGAGGCGGTCCAGAATGTTACCCCGGTGGCAGTCGCCGTGCAATCGGATCTCCCGAAGACCTTCGAATAAAGGTGTGCTCATGGAAACCAGCTGGCCGGCGATACCCCGGTAACTGTCTCGAAATCGATCCGGGATGACTTTTGTGCACAGATATTCTATGTCGCCTGATGTGGATTTCCGCGGGAGGATAGTCGTTCGGTTATGAGCCGGTTTCTTCTCGCCGGCCAGATGAATGCGTGCGACCAGCGCCCCGATTCTCCGCCAGTCGGAATCTTCGGTGGGCTCGAACTGACGACCGGCGCGCTTGGGATAGAGGGCCAGAATCTGACCTCCGGACTCAAAAATC
>JBEPYC010000232.1:0-6867 GCA_041641555.1 Chitinivibrionales bacterium
TCGGGGGAAGTCATGAAGTCCCCCGAATCTTTTCGTTTTGGTGAACACACCGAATCCTCCGTGCCCCCCTACGCTTACGCTGTTAAACAGATCTGCCGGCCATACTACTGCACTTTCGCGGACCCAAATGGTGCTGGACTCTGCAATTGTTCGACGAGTCTACGTGGATTCTGAGATAGAGACAGGTGCGTTGGGCTGGTGGAAAGCATTCGCTGACCAGGAATTCTCGTTTCCCGACTGCGTCTCGTTTGAGATCATGCGGAAAACCGGGATTCGCCAGGCTTTGTCGTTTGATCATCATTTCGATATCGCCGGGTACGAACTCATGCGCACCGAGCACTGTCTATAATTCTACTTCAGAAAAGGACTCTCAAACTCTTTATCTGTAAGCAGATACAGCAAACATTCACTCCGGGGCATTCCCTGTGGCTTCTCGGCCATCCCTTCAGCATGCTTCTCCTGCTCAAACACGCGCTTTTGCTTTCACTGCCGCCTTCTTGAGGTCTTCAACCGCCATGTAGCCACAGGGCACAATAATAAGTGCAATGATCGTAACGAACAACACTCCGAATCCCAGGCTCAGGGCCATAGGAATGAGAAATTGGGCTTGAAGGGACTGCTCGAAAATCATCGGAACCAGGCCGAAAAAAGTTGTCAGCGAGGTCAGAAGTACCGGTCTGAATCGTCGGTGTCCTCCAGCGATCACGGCTTCGTGCACCTCCATTCCTTCGTCTCTGTTCTGGTTGATTGCAGCTATGAGCACCAGGGAATCGTTCACCACGACTCCGGCAAGAGCCACAATCCCAAGCATGCTTACAAAACTGAGCTGAAACCCCATAATCAGGTGACCCAGAAATGCCCCCACAATACCGAAAGGGATCGCGCTCATGACGATAATCGGTTGCAGATAGCTCTGAAACACGATTGCCATCAAGCCGTACATGACCAGGAGCGCAATGAAAAGACCATTCCGGAGCGATCCGAAGGTCTCCGCGCGTTCCTGCTGTTGTCCGGCGCGGTCGAAACTCAAGCCGGGGAAATCGCGCTGCAGCTCGGGCAGCACGTTCTGAGTCAGATTCGAGAACACCTCCCCGGCGTTAGTGACCACCGGGTTCACATCGGCTGTCACCTGGGATACTCTTCGACCGTTCTCTCGGCTGATCGAGGTAAATGAGCGACCGCGGCGAATAAACGCTGCCTGCTCGAGGGGGATCTCCCCACCTTGCGGGGTCTGGATAATCATTTTATTGAGAGAGCTTTCCGAAGCCCGCTGTGCCTGAGGAAGGCGTACGTAGACTCGCAGTTCATCACGCCCTCGCTGTTGTCGAACGGCTTCGACCCCGAAATACGCATTTCGGATTTGTCGCGCCAGATCGGCTTCCGTTATTCCAAATGCGCGTGCTCCAGGTTTCAGTTCCAGATCCAACTGCTCTTTTCCCTGCTGATATCCATCATCGATATCGAAAACGCCGGTGAATTCACTCATTTCCGCGGCAAGGCGTTCGGAGGCAGCTTTCAGCATGTCGGCATCCGCGTGTGAGAGTTCCACCGCAAGGGCTGCTCCGCCCGAGGGACCGATGCTGAAATCAAAAGATAGCCGTTCCACCCCGGCGATTTCGCCCACTCTCCGCCGCCACAGTTGAGAGAATTCCCGGGATGACAGGGAGCGTTCTCCTGCACCCACCAGCTGAACAGTTACAAATCCGGTGTTTGCGCTCGTTTGGCCACCTTGTCGGCCTCGGGGGCCTCCTCCGCCGGATCGCAGGCTCCCCAGTTCCGAAAAAATGCCGGTCACCAGATCATCCTCTCGGGCGCGTTCCAGCGAGTCAGTGAGCGCCCGGGCACCAGACAGCACCTGATCCATCACTTTTCGAGTCTGCGAAAGCGAGGAACCAAACGGTAATTCAATCGATACTCTGACGACATCACCCTCTATCCTGGGGAAGAACATGAACTTGATAATTCCTCCCCCGACCAGACCCAAAGCGATTATCAGCGTACCCAAAGCCGCGGAAAGCGTAATACCTCGATTTTTCACGATCTTACGCAGCCGAGGTTCGTACCAGGTTTCTATCCATCGCTCCAGAGCACGTGAGACCTTTTCCTGTTGCCTGTTGAGCCAGGCAATCGGGCCTTTTTCCGGCTCGGCCTCATGGTGCGCAAGGTGAGCGGGCAGTATAAACAGGGATTCGAACAATGAAAACAGCAGAATAGGGATGACAACCAGAGGGATAATCGAAAAGAGCTTTCCGAAAACACCTGGAACAAACAGAATCGGGCTAAATGCCGTAATGGTGGTCAGTACTGAGAATACAACCGGAACGGCAACTTCACGCACTCCATCGATTGCGGATGCAAGAGGTCCTTTCCCTGCACGCCGCTGATTGAAAATGGACTCCCCCACAACAATGGCATCATCGACCACTATTCCCAGCACCAGAATGAATGCGAACAGAGATATCATGTTGATCGTGACACCGAGCAGATTCATAAACAGGAATGAACCACAGAACGATGCCCCCATGCCGATAGTGACCCAGAAGGCATGATGGATCTTAAGGAAAAAGCCGAGGATAATCAAAACAAACAGGAGCCCGAACAGGCCATTTTTTAGCAATAACCCGATGCGCTCGGCAAAGATCTCCGAAGAATCATCCCAGGTTTCCATACCGACATTGTCCGGTAATTCCGACCGCTTCCGCCGGACATAGTCATGCACCGCCTCAGATACTTCAATTGGTGTTTCGGAGCCGACTCGAAATACCGTTACGCGAGCGGCCCGTTCGCCGTTGTAGTAGGCTTCCAGATCCTGCTCGGTGTAATCTTCATAGACTTTTCCCAGATCCGCCACGGTGACTCGGCTGCCATCGGTTCCCGCCAGCACAGCAATATTACCGAATTCTTTAGCTGTTTCGCGCCGTTCGGTAGTGCGAAGAAGAATTTCCCCGCTCGGTGTCTCGATTGCGCCTCCCGGGAGATCCACTGATGCGTTCCCCACAACCGCTGCAACCTGCTGTATCGTAAGATTATGGCGCCTGAGGTTCTCCAAAGGAATCTCTATCGTCATCTGCGGTGCCGGTAATCCCTCGATTTGTACCTGGGTGATATTATCCTGGTTCAGAAGTTCATCCCTCACTGTATTGGCCAGCTCACGAAGCTGATCTGCGGGAATGTCTCCATGGAGAATAACCGATACGACTTCCCGTAGCGGAGTCAGAAGACTCACCGTAGGCTCTTCGGCATCTCGGGGAAACGAGGTAATTCGATCGATGGCGCTCTTAATGTCATTGAGTGCACGATCCTCATTCGCTCCGATATAAAGCTCGGCCGTTACCACCCCGACACCTTCGGATGCCTCCGAGCGAACCTCCTTGATCCCCTCGATCCCCCGCACCGCTTCCTCTGCGGCCAGAACGACTCCCTGCTCCACCTCTTCCGGACTGGCTCCCGGATAGGGAATCGAAATAGTGACCTGGCCAAGGGTGACCTCGGGGAAGACTTCCTGTTTGATTGTGGGCAAAACAAGTAGTCCACCAACGATCATCACCGCCATAATCAAGTTGGCAGCGACTCCATTACGCGCCATGTAGGCCAGAAAACCCTTTTCTTTATAGGCCCGTTGCTCGTTCATTGCTTGCGACCTTTGGCGGGTGGTGAGTTCTCGGGCCGATCATTTTTTCCCCGACCTCCGGGGGCATCCTCGGGCTGGCGCTGCCGTAATCGCATACCCTCAAGAGATGAGGTAAGAGCGCTGATAACCACTCTGTCACCGCGCTTCAGTCCTTCGTCCACAAACACGCTGTCTTCAGTGCTCCAGGCAATTCGAGGCTCCACAATACGCAGGGTACTGTCCGGACTGAACAGGTAGATCTGCTGACCATTGCGAAGCGCCGCTTGCGGAAGCGCGTAAATGCCCTTTCGCACAGGACCATGGATGAACACCTCCACGTAGGCATCGACCAGCAACGGCAGAAACTGCTGCACACTGTCGGCTACATCGCGCAATGCAAGCGGGTCATTTACGCTGACCAGCAAACGAGCCATTAGTCCCACGGGGTCGAGGTCTCCCAACAGCTTTTCTATCTGTCCGTGACGTTCGATCAGTTTTGCACCAACCGTATGCCGTATCCTGACACGGGAGCCTGTTTTTGCATTCACTCCGGGAATGTCCATGTACGGAATTTTTTCTTCGGGCAGGGCCACACGGACCCAATACTGATCGGTCCCCACGAGCATCCCCACTTGGCGTTGAGCACCAACCAGTTGACCAATCTCCACGGTTTCGTTGCGGACAAAACTATTGAACGGCGCGCGAACCCGCGTACGCTCGACATTGAGCCTTGCCCGTTGCAGGCGAGCACGTGCTGCCGAAACAGCCGCTTGAGCGCTCTGGAGCTGTGGTCGGCGCAAAGCAAGCGCCCGGTTTGCCTCCGCGGAGTCGATTTCGTCGGAAAAAAGCTCCCATTCCCTTTGGGCCACTTTCTGCTGCCCCTGTTCCTGCTGAAATCGAGCCTGGGCTTCCTGCAGCGCGGAACGAGCTTCATCCACGGCGACCGCGTAATCGCTGCTGTCGATGATAAACATCGTTTCCCTCTCCCGGAGTATTCCCCCGGGGACAAAACTCGGGTTTACCCAGACGACCTTTCCGGAAACCTGTGGTACGATGCTTATTTCTCTGGCCGGCACCACGGTGCCAAAAGCACTCACGGTCATGGCATGTGAGTCGGGAGTCACTTCAACCGTCTCCACCAGAGGTGCTCGCGCCTGCGCCTGCATCTTTGGTGGTTCCCGACGAGATACCACCAGTATAATCGCTACAATCACTGCTCCCACGACAATAAGCAGCGGAAAAAGAAACATTTTAAGCTTTGACTTTTCAGCCACCGATGCCTTCCTTTCTCACGCCCGCACGGGCATCCGCATTTTCGAAACTCCCCCCCAGAGCCCGATAGAGCTGCACATGATTCGATAACAGCTGACGATGAGATTCGATGAGATTCTGTTGCGCCTGATGTAACGACTGGAGGGCGGTCAGCACCTGCAGATATGGCAGCGCGCCTTGAGCATAGCGTTCGCGAGACAGGTTAAGGACATTCTCGGCCGCAACGACCTGGTCCTGCAGGCTCCGGAGGTATGCTTCCTGACTGCGAATCCCTACCAGTCCATCGCGCACTTCCCGCAAGGCCGTCAAGGCAGTGTTGATATATGAATAGTACTGAGCCTCGGCAGTTGCATTCGCCTGCTTTTTCGCGCTGAATAACCTGCCACCTTGAAAGACCGGCTGAGACAGATTGGCTGAAATGGTCCACAGCCAGTCTTCAAACAACTCCGCTATCTCCCGGGCGTTTGAAAAAAGATTTGCCGAAAGGCGCAACGAGGGCAGAAATTCCAGTACCGCCGCTGCCGCCCGTGCATCGGCGGCTCTCAAACGGTGCCAGGCAGAACGCACGTCCGGTCGATGGGAAAAGAGATCCCGTGGCACCCCCGAGATATCCAGCTCTGGAGGTTCGGGAAGAACACGGGTAGAAAAGCCTGCCTGGTAAGTCGGAACATGACCGAGCATGACTGCGATCTGATGCTGAAGCGTTTTCACTCGAGCGCGGGCCAGCACAAGCCGGCCGGTCACCGTCTCCACCTGCTGCTTCTGCTGAGCCAGATCGACCGCAGAGCTCAGCCCCTGTGAGAATCGAAGCCGCGTGAGTTCCTCGAATCGCCGTGATGTTTCGAGCTGGTTTTCGAGCAGATCTACCGTCTGGCGCTGAGCTACAAGCATCAGCCAGGTATCGATTACCCGGGCGGCAAGTGTAATGCTCATCGCTCGGGCATCAGCTTCGGCCGCCTGAGCCTCCAGAACTGCGGCGTGGCGCTTCCGAAACAGCTTCCCCCATAGGTCGACTTCGTACGAAGCAGCGATCGAGCCCTGGAATTGATTTGCATGGACCGTCTGCTCACTCGCAGATCCGGCACCTCCCGAGGTCGGCAGTTGCGGGTTTGCAGGTTGTTGTTGCTGCTGATTCGTGCCAATTCCTTGTGACGTGATCGTGGTCTTTGCTCGCGATGCACTACCAGTAGCCGAAATCGAGGGGAAAAGTGCCGAAGTTGCCAGCCCTGCCGATGCACGTGCCTGTCTGACGCGAGCCCAGGCGGTAAGGATATCCGGATTTCGATCGAAGGCAAGAATTACCAGAGAATCTAATTCCGCATGCTGAAGCCAAAACGAGGGCGCCTGGTGAAGGGAAAGGGTGTCGTAGGCCTGGCTGAAATCAACGAATTCTCCTACTTTTGCATGATATCGAGGACCAACGCATGCCTGAAGGAAAAAAACAACCAGAATGGTAATAACCAGTCGTTTCATCGGGACCAGTCCCTCAAAGAATGAATAACAGTCGGTGTTGCAGGTAGGACCCTCATATACTGTGATTCCGTTTCATTCAGATATGCACAAATGTCCGTTTACCGGTAGAATTTTCGAGACATTTTTTCAAGCATATTGACCGCCTCAGTAAGATCATGCTTTTCGTCGGAAGTTAAAGCGTCCATCTTCGAATTGATATGATCCTGGATATAGCCCTGGGCCTTGGTGGCATACTCTCGTCCCTGTTCGGTAAGCACCAACGAAACACTGCGCCTGTCTTTCGGGTCACGGTGTCGCAAGACAAGACCTTGTCTTTCAAGTGAGTCCACCAGAGCAGTGGTGGAGCCCTTCTCGATATCCAGGCATGTGGCAAGCCTGGTCATTGTAAGCGTCTGGTCGGTATTGAGCATTATCAGGGCTTTGTGCTGGGTCCGATTCATGTCAAGACCCAGCTGCGATGTATCAAGATCATGAAACAGACTTCGCATGAAAACAGGAACCGATCGCAGGAT
>JBEPYC010000233.1:0-6857 GCA_041641555.1 Chitinivibrionales bacterium
ATGATAGCTGCGTCATGCACTCAACGGTCACTCGTGGTACTGCCCAGCCTGCGCCGGTTCCAGGTGAACCGATGTATGAATTCGTGGATCCTCGCGACTGCTCAACAACTGCTGTGATAAAGAAGACATTTCATCGTGTCAGACCGCAGAAGGGGTTGCAGAGCGGATCGAAGACCTTCTCCGTTACCGGAAGGCAGATTCAAAAGCAAAAAGATATCTCCCGCGTGCAGAGGGCAATCACGGTCCGGCGCCCCGAAACCGAATGATATGCACGCCTCGGGTGGCGGCCATGCCATCGTACCCTTGTACGGGGTGGGGATGCGATTGCTCTGCGAGGGCATGCTGGGTAAACGGTTTGCTTGTCCTGGGTCCAGGGGGAATGCATTTCCATCGTAAATTCGCCAAAGCGATGCCGGGAGCTCCGGTGCTTACCACTGATTCGCCTGAATCGATAGAAATGGGCCACCCTTCGCCGTTACAGTCTGGTACATCGTTCTGAAGTTCCCAGTAACCCACCACCGGCACGGATTCGGCTTCGAAATGCCCACGGTGTTTATCACCATCTCGGACGGCTGTTACAGAAAGACAGTGTAGTCTTCCTCAAACGAAACCCACCCGAAAGTCCGAAGTGCCATATGGAGAATATCTCTAAGGTCAAGCGCGGGTCGCAAACGAACATCGCGCGGCACTGGCCGTTTCTCCCGATGCGCTGACGGGACCGAGTAGAATCTATCCTGTTGTGCTCGATTAGTCTCTGAGTAACAACTTGTTCAATTGGCTCTGCACAACCTGACCTCGAAGGCTGATTGTCCTTCCCGACCGGTTTGTGAGCACAATGCCGGTACTCGAAACTGTTTTGCTCAGTCCTGAACCAGAACCAACTCGCGGACGGGTCTGTCGCAGAGTGGTATTGCCCGTGGCGTCTACCGGAGTGAATACCATATAGTCAGGGTAAATGCCTGAGCCGGAATGTTCCATGACCAGGTCCGCGTTTTCGTTCACCGAAACATCGTCGAGCACACTGCTTTGCCATGTATCCTGCTCGCCTTCACCCATTTCCAGAGATGATGTCACGGTGCTGCCATCGACTTTGAAAGTTGCGGTGCGAGACTCGCCCTGTGCCAGATAGAGAAACTCAACCTGGTAAATACTGGCCGGGAGATTTGAAAGGATTTTTAGAGATCCATCGCTGCGAATGTTGTTGTATTCAGTGCCGAGGTAACCCGGAACATCCATTTTGTGTTTGGTCCGGTTCCGTGTGGAGTAATCGTCCCAATCGACAATGATTCCATTGACGATGTTTACCGTAACAGTCGACACGTTGGAAGGGGCTCCGTCGGTTGCGCGATACGAGAATTCATCGGTTCCGTAATAATCCCCTTCCGGGGTGTAGGTGAATGTCCCGTTATCGTTGAGACTCACGGTACCGTGGGATGCATCCTGGAATAGCTCTGCGCTGAAGAGATCACCATTGGGGTCATAGTCATTGCGGAGAACGCCAGAGTAATAGTCCAGCGTTGTGAGAGGCATTCCCCTGCTTGCATATACAGTGTCGTTGTTGGTAACAGGAGAGGCCTGAGGACCCGAGCCGAAAACACTTAAATCCCACATCGGGCCGATAACCACACATCCGCTTGCACCCTGGTCCGTGCGGCCGGGACAACAATCTGGGTCTTCATCTCCGGCAAAATTGGCCGGTCCATTGCCGCACTGGATGTCGTTGTATACAGGGTTGCCGGATTTCCCGGGACCGGGTCCGACAGCTTCACAGATCTCTTTGACCGTCTTGAGCCCAGCAGGGGTCATAACCTCGAATGCGCCGATTCCGTGGTCAAAGGTAGTGGCGCAGTAACATTTTCCGTTCACCGAATAGCTGTCGCTCCAGTTGCTGCCCGGTCTATCGCAATTGTAGCTAAACGATCGGGTCTGGAGAACAAACAACATGCAAGCGGCAATACAGATTGGTCTAAACATGGTATCCCCCTGAAGGAAGGGCATTATCAGGAAACAAGACTCCTTACATAAAAATAGGGCCAAATTGCGGAGCTGCGCATAAATCTCACATTTTCAGGTTTCTACTGGTCTCGGAGGAAAGAAGCCTGTTTGCGAGTACTCAACAGCATCTTTTTTATTTATAGACAGGAGAAATTCCAAGTATATTTTCAATAGCGTGGGTATGTTTTTTTCTCATAGCTTATATGTATCAGCTGCAGGTCTTCACCCGGCAGAATAGCACTCAGGGATTTATGAGTTTTTATCCGGCAGCCCCAGTATCGAAAGGTGGTTTTATGCGACTCTTGGTTTTCTTTTCAATTCTTTTGACAAGCTGTGCTTATATGGTGTCCGCTCAACTCCCCTCAGATGCCCAGCTTGATTCCATGATTGTCGCGCATCGGACCACCAGAGTTACCATAACGGGCGATCCCGGGGTCCAGGTCAATATTCAGCAACAGCGCCATGCATTTCCGTTTGGCACGGCGATTTCCCGTAAAGCATTCAATGGTGACATGGCTGCCTCAGATGTCGAAAAATATCTCGATACCCTTGAGACGTACTTCAATGCCGGGGTCGTCGAAAATGCCATGAAATGGAAAAACATCGAGCCGGAAAAGGACCAGTACTCTTTTACCAATGCCGATAAGATCGCTGACTGGTGTGCCGAGAAGAACATTGAGTTACGGGGACATACGGTTTTCTGGGGAAGACTGGAAAACAACTGGGGCGTGCCGGCCTGGCAGGAGACTGTAGGAGATGCCGAGTTGCGCACCCGCATTAGAGAGCATGCCAGGGTAGTAATCCAACGTTACAAGGATCAATTTCTCGAATGGGACTTGCTTAATGAGCCTGTTCATTGGAAATGGTATGAAAACCAGCTGGGCCAAGGCATTCACGGGGACATGTTTCGCTGGGCTCATGCCGAGCACCCGGAAGCCAAACTCTATGTTAATGACTTTGACATCGTAAATGGGTCAAGTGATTATGTTGATTATGTCAACTTAATCAAGGGTTGGCTGGCCGATGGCGTTCCGGTGCATGGGATAGGAGCACAGGGGCACTTTTTCAGAACGGCTGATGCCTCTGACGTATGGAATGCATTAGAGGCACTCAAGGAACTTGAGTTACCGATAAAGATTACCGAATTCGATGCCGGTGGGAGGGAGCTCAGGCAGGCGAAGCAGCTCGAAGCGGTGTACCGCACGGCGTTTGCTCATCCATCCATTGTCGGGATTACCGCCTGGGGATTCTGGGATGGAAGGCATTGGCGCGATGGTGGAGGGTGGTGGGCAAGTGATTGGCAGCCCAAACAAGCGTCGCAAAGATACAAGAATCTTGTATTTGGAGAGTGGTGGACCGATACAACCATAACGCTGGATTCTGAAGGAAACGGAG
Organism: Chitinivibrionales bacterium; assembly: GCA_041641555.1. Lineage (GTDB taxonomy): Bacteria > Fibrobacterota > Chitinivibrionia > Chitinivibrionales > WJKA01 > JBEPYC01. Next base: position 3,391 of record JBEPYC010000233.1, read on the forward strand.
TTGTGCACTGTTTTCAGGGGAAATACGACATCACTGTCAATGGCACGGTACACAAAGAAGAATTTCCGATGGGTACGACCGATGCGCAGCTTTCGTTTGCGAGCACGGAGGTCTCACCGCAGTTACTGCACCCGGGAAGAGGCGCGATTCCCCGGAAAGCTGATCGAGTATTTACCACCAACGGAAGGGCGTGTCGGAATAGAACACTCCAGTATCTTCCGGCGCATATAACTCTCGACCCAGACGGCCAGAAAAGAGTTCACGATCTCAGATAGCCAAGGGTTCTTTGTTCCACCAAACGCAAAACAATGGGGTGGCTGCCATCATGCTCCTGGGCCCTATCGAAGTAGATAACCCTAAGCCCGGGTGTGGGTGCGGAATGTGAACAAAGAATACGGTGGCGCAATAGTGGTCAAGCGGGGCGCCCTTGGCCGGAAACCCTTCGACCTGGCATAAGGAATCGCCTCGTTCAGGTCTTTGGCGTAACTGAATGAAAAAGGCGACCCCGGACAATATGTCCGAGGTCGCCCCTCTATTTTACACACTGAAATCGCTTGTTTCCCTATTTCGTCCGATAGAGCTTCTTCGTTGTGATCCCTTTGTCGGTGATGATTTTCATGACGCACATTGCATTGCGCAGATGTCTTGGGACGCTCAATGCCGATTTCGGGCTGAAACCGCTGCCGGTGCTTTCGAACACCAGCTGCCCCCTTGAGTTGTAGTACCGAACAGCCTTGATCTTTGCATCGCTAAGGGGCGATTCCGCTATCTGAGGAGTGCGCGCGGTGCTTACGGCACTGGAGAAGAAATTCTCGATTTTCGTCTTATCGGCTACCTGCAGGTCGGTCAGCAAATACCAGATATTCATTGCATCTGATGCATCGTATTCTTGCTTTTTGCTGTTTACCGTTTGAAGCGTACTGTACACCCATTTCAGCCTATCATCTGAACTGTTTTTGAGAAAATTCCAGTAGCTTGCATCTTTTTCATTGAATCCGTTGTTGTTTCCGTCTTTGATGCTTATGATGTTATCAAACCCAAGTCCCTCGACATCTGTTCTGGTTTTGCTTCCACCTTTGTCATTTTTGTCATTGAAAGATGAGTGGCTTATGATATACACATGATTCCATGCGCTCTTGTTGGTGCTCTGCTTGAGTGTGCGGTATATCACTTCATACGGTCCAGATGCCGAAATATAGAGCGGATTATTCGCGGTAGATTTATCAATTTCACTTGCAAGGCTATTATTGACTACATTATTGCCCGATCCTTGATCATTGTACACCGAATGGGCGTTATAGAATATGGATGCATTCATGTCAAACTGTTCGATACCGTCATTCATGGCTTTCTGCATCTCCGAACGACAGCTGTTCTTCCACACATGATTGCAGATATCGACATGCACAAGACGATCGGTATACCCGGCATACTCAATAAGCGCCAGTGACAAAGGAAGAGCGGCAATGTCGTCCCAGTCACCCTGACCATCATGATCCAATGCGATCCGATAGTTCCCCCGGTCCTTTAGCATATTTCCCGCGCCATTACCAGCAGCCAGTACACAACACGTGATACTCATGACCACTAACATTGTGATTCGCATGAACCCCTCCCAACGATGAAGTGATGTCAGATTAGCCCGGATGTTGTCACTGAAGTCGGAGTTTCATACCCATGCGTTCTTCAGGCGCCACCTCGGACAAACTGATTCTGGAAAACAATCGGCCCGCTTAGCCGGTTTTGTTTCGGCTTTCGATCCGATTGTAGATGTCGTTTCCCGTACCAATGTAGCATCCAACCCTACGCCGAAGACCGGATTTATACTCTTTTACAATCCTAATAGACTGTAACTGCCCCAATTTCCCCATATTGAGAAAGACCGTATGGAATTCATCCTGTGCCACAGAATCAGCAGAGGTCAGGACAGTAGGACAGCATGATAGAAATAAGAAGCCTTTTGGCTCAACTAACTTGAGTATGTTTGATGAGGCACAGTCTCAAACACCAGTGGTCTACCCCCTTTAAAGGAGTTTCTTGCATGACCAAACTTTTCCGCATCCTTGTTCCTGCCCTTGTGGTCCTTGTGTCCTGCGCCGATCAGACGCCCATGCAGGTACTTGAGCAAGATTCAGCCGGGGAGGTCCAGGAGGCCTCAACATCCAGTGATAAGGTTAATCTTTGGGTGTCCAACGATAATGGCGATGTCGACTATTTCGGTTGTATGGTCGATGTGATGCTGTTTGCCAATGAATTCAATATCCTGGGAATTTCAGTGGACAGAATTGTGCGGTGGCAGGACATGGCGTTTCCCGCCTATGCTGCTGATCGTGACAATCTGGAGGCGGCCTATGGCGGTTTTCCGACAGTGACAGAATTTGAAAATCTCGTGGTTGAAGCTGAACTTTGCAAGCTTCGCAGCCAGTTCAACCCGAACACCAATTACACAACCACCCTTCTTAACAGCACTTACCCGGCTGCGGCAAAATTGCGCGATGCGATTGTTTCGCTGGGCTCCACCGACTCAGTTTTCTGTTTGTGGGGTGGAGTTGGCGGCGTGTATGCGGCCGTGGTAAAACATTTCATGGATCACGATCGCTCGCAGCTTTCTAAGATCAAAATCGTCTCACATGCCGCAGTCTACGGTGAAGACTCCTTCAACGGAAACTGTACCAATGACCCGGCTGCTTGTAAATACCTGGAGGATCGGGCACAGGCAGGAGACATTGAGTACTATTCGGCGGGGCCTTCGGGGCAATTCTCGTTTCTGGGTGGCACAAAACTCGACGGGCTCGAGATCACCTCCAGCGAGCGAACCGACATGACAGGGTGTAATTGTGAGCGCTCGGATACTGAATTGGAGTCGATGGCAGCAAACAATAACATTCATATTGGTGATCTTCTGTCTGGAACGCACTGGGCAACCGGTGATGTTCGGGAAACCTGGGATCACTCCGACCATATTGCTCTCTACCTCATTCCTCCTTTCAATAAATCGCCATATAATTACATTGAGCTGCCCAACGGCAACGGTTACACCGGCATGATTTCCAACGGGCGCCCCGACCCAGATCTCAACGGTAATCGTTCGCTCTATATAGATACCTACGGCATAGAAATTCTCGAGATGACCCAGCAACGCGTTTTGGCTGCTCGCAATGGCAGTGGACCGGTGGACAGCGACGGTGACGGAGTCTCCGATGGCAGCGATAATTGCCCGAATACGGCCAATGCAGACCAAGCCGATGCTGACAACGACGGTATTGGAGATGCCTGCGATGCGTGCTCCAACGATCCAGACAACGATATCGACGGTGACGGAATCTGCGGCGATGTTGATGCTTGCCCAACCGATCCGACAAACACCTGTAACGATGACTCCGATGGCGATGGCGTAATCGACGGCAACGACAACTGTCCCACGACCGCCAACGCGGATCAGGCCGATGCCGATGGTGATGGTATTG
>JBEPYC010000234.1:0-6820 GCA_041641555.1 Chitinivibrionales bacterium
CTGCCTTTTCGTTTTTTCTTTTCTGCATCGCGTTTTCCATCCAATCGACCGCAATGAGAGTAGCAGCAGAGCTGCAGTACTGGCCCCGCTCGAAATGCCTCCGACAGGTTCTGCATGCCGGAGCTGGTCTGCAACCCGTTTGTTTTGGGCTTCGTTGAGTCCAAGGGCATGCTCAGCCGAATCATATTCGGCATTTTCGCGAAGAACCCCGAAATTGAGGGCCTGTTTCCGTCCCGAAAAAACACCCTTCCGAGCGATGCTTCGTGATCCGGGAAAAAGGATCGTGCCGATAATACCTATCCAATCTCATCAATCATGGGTCTCATCTCCTTGGGAATATCTTAAACTTTCTTGTGGGCTCGGGCTTTCTGAAATGATCGAAAAAGACGCCTGCTCCAACTGCGTACACCACATGAAGAAGCCCATCCATTGCCACTGGTTTCAGCCCCCACTTCCACGGGGGACTCGATGCCTTAAGGGCGGGAAGAATGGCCATGCCGGCAATCCAGATTTTCAGGAAATGAAGCACCGTCGCACGTGCACCCGTTATCCCGAAAAGCGAGAGCATGCCTCTTGGAATGCCCCAGGTCGTCCCGTAGAACCAGTGCACCATGTTTCCAAACCGTCCGGCCCGTTCCTCCGAAGTGGGTTCCACGCCCAGAACCCTTGCTCCCGCCTTTTCCGGAGTGTGGCTCGGTTTTCGTCCGGTCAGTTTCATCTCGACTAACTGTGCTCCGGTGATCGCAGCCGTTCCCGCTGCTCCAGCCAGAAGTCCCTGCCCGATTGCACAGCCAATTTCGGATAGCTGGGGTGCACGGATCGCGGGTGATTTCTTCCTGAACGGACATGGCATGTTCCTCTGCATTCGCACTAATGCTTTCATACTGCCTCCTGAAAACTTGTGTCAATCGTGTGCTCGACTCCTTTTCACCCGAACCGATCTGCAGTTTTCGTGCCCGGAATGGTTAGCGCGAGCCTATCAGGCAAAAAAGAGAGAAAAAATGCAGGTCTCGCCGGGATGGCATCTTATTTGATACGAATCCGATGGTTCTACACTGCGATGATGTGGCATCGTTACGGTAGTGGAAACGCTGACTGATATGCCCGGCCCCGGAAGCGCGAATGCAGAGGTGTTCCGTTCCCGGAAATGGCATCTCTTTCAGATGACATAGAGATAACAATCGGAACCTTCGGGTTTCGTCCGGTCAGGGTATTTTGCATGACACGAAAAAAGTGGTTTTTTCCGGTGGCAGTCGTCCTTCCGTTTCTGGTGGCGCTGCTGGATGCACGTACACCCTTGGGTTATGGGGTATGGGCTTTCTACCTCTTACCGGTCCTCGTGGTGCTCAATGAAAACGGTACTCGTAGCGTCATTACTGTTGCCGGTATCACATCCGTTCTGCTTGGCAGCGGCATCTTCCTTTCTGAACCGGCCGTTCCACTGCAGGCAGCGATCCTTAACCGAACTGCGGCATTCGCTGCGCTTGTGACCATCACGATGATTACTGTCGGACGGACCCGTGCTCAGGAGCGTGAGTCCCGGATTTCCCAGGAGCGTGATCATTTGCTGGCTGAGAACCGTCAGCAGAGGGAATTTCTCGAAAAAGTTCTGGAATCCACTCCTGTCGGCATTGCTGCGGTGCGGGATTCCCTTTTCAGGTATGAATTTGTTAACACTACGTATGCACTTATTGCCGGTACCTCGATCGACAGAATTCTCGGGAAGACGATATCCGACATCTTTCCAGATTACGTAGCTAAGGGAGGAATGGATCTTCTTGAACAGTGCCTTTCCAGGGAAAAAAGAGTCGACATTCCTGAACTCGAGACCGCTGTAGGATTTGGTGAGAGTCGAAGAAATGCATTCTTCAATGTTTCTTTCGTTCCGCTTGGGTCACAACCCGGAAAACCGCCCGGTGTATTGATTGTCGCAAACGAGGTCACCGAGCTGGTGGTGACCCGCAAAAGAATCCAGGAGACCGCAGCACGCGATGAGGCGATTCTGAATAACATCAATGACGGACTTGTCATCATGTCTCCAGGCGGGTCCATAGAATATATGAACGCTTACGGGCTTGCTGCCGAGGGGTATACTTCGATGGAACAGGTTCGCAAACCCCTTCCGGTATTTTCAGATTCATGGCTTATCTACGACGAAAGCGGGAGACAGCTTCGGGTGGAACAATGGCCTCTCGCACGAGCGCTCAGAGAAGACTTCAAAAATGAGATTTACAGGGGTCGACGGCTCGACAAAGATATCGATATCTACTGCAGCTTCTCGGGGAAACCGGTGTTTGATCAAAGTGGCACATTGATTGGCGCCGTGGCAACATTCCAGGATATTACCGAGGTGAAGCGAGCTGAGCGCCTCGCTTGGAGGCGTGAACAGGAATATCGTATGCTTGCGGAGAACAGTCCTGAAGTGATTGCGCGATTTGATCGGGATCTGAGGTATACGTATGTAAACCGGTATGGTGAACAGGTGTACGGTATTCCCCGAGATGAAGTTATAGGCAAAACCAATGGTGATCTGGGGATGCCGCCGGAAAAGGTCGCCTTCTGGAATGACCATTTCGAAACGGTGCTCCAGACCGGCCGACAGGAAACCGTGGAGTTTGATTTCGAAAGCCCTGCATACGGTCATCAGCACTTTTCATCGCTGTTTGTTCCCGAAACAGATGGCGGGGGAGAAGTCGTATCGATTTTGACTATCACGCGGGATATCACCGACATTAAGAAGACTGAAACCCGTTTGAGGGAAAGCGAGGCGTTTGGCAGAAAGATTCTGGACTCTTCCCTCAATGGGATCTACATCTATGACCTGCAAACGGAAGCACTTAGCTTTGTCAATAAACAGTTTACTCGGCTGACAGGGTATGGTCTCGAGGAGCTAAGGGCCACAAAAGGAGAAGCGTTTCTGGAGTTGTTTCATCCTGAAGATCGGGCGCGGGTGGCATCGCACATCCGCTCAATGGAAACACTACAGGAAGAAGACGCTCTTCAGATGGAATTCCGGTATCTTCACAAGGGCGGCACGTGGATCTGGTGTCTCTCGCGGGAGACCGTTTTTACCAAGGGACAAGAAGGCGGACTCCGGCAGTACATCGGGGCCTTCGTGGATATCACCCAGCGAAAACAGGCCGAAGAGGCATTGCGTGAAGAAGAGGAACGGTTTCGTGATCTTGCCGACTCCATGCCACAGCTGGTCTGGACTGCACGGGTCGATGGTACTATCGATTATTACAACAAGAAATACCGGGATTTCGGAGGTATTTCCCCTGATCCAGGGGGCTCCTGGTCCTGGGGACCCGTGGTGCATGATGATGACCTGGTGCCGACCGTGGAAGCCTGGAACCGGTCGGTGGCGACAGGGCAGACGTATCAAATCGAGCATCGTGTAAGACACGCCGATGGCACTTTTCACTGGTATCTGAGCCGTGGGGTGGCGGTATATGATGAATACGGAAATATTGGTAAGTGGTACGGAACGGCCACAAATATCGATATCAGTAAAGAAGCTCAGGCCAAGAAAGCAGAGAGTGAGAACCGGCTCAAGATCATGAACGAAAACCTGGAATCACTCATTGTTCAGCGAACTGAACAGGTACACGCACTCTCAAAGGCACTTACGCTTGCGGAACAGCGGGAGCGAAAGCGGTTCTCGTATGTCTTGCACGAGAACCTTCAGCAGTTGCTCCTTGGCGCCAAGCTTCTCCTGGGGCAACATATGAGGGATCACAGCGGAGAGGTCTGCGAGGGAGCATACGATGAAGTCGCGGAGGGGTCGGGGATACTCGACAGGGCCCTGGAGACCACACGGGCCCTCTCGATCGAACTCAACCCCCCGATTCTCCGGACGCAAGGGCTGGATACTGCTCTGGAATGGCTTGCCAGCCACATGGATAAAACGTATGAATTCGAAGTGGATTTGCGAATCGAAGGTGGTGGGGTGGGAGACATACGAGAAGAAAAACAGCTTATGCTGACACAAATGGTGCGTGAGCTGCTTAACAACGTAAAGGACCACTCCGGAGTCAAACGAGCCGAGGTCAAGGTGGCATGCACTGGTCATGAGGTACAACTTTCTGTAACCGATCAGGGGAAGGGTTTCAATACCGGTCACATCTTTTCCAGCAAAGGAGATGAGTCCCATCTGGGACTCATCAGCATACGGGAACGGCTCAGGCTTTTTGGTGGTAACCTGTTGATTGTAAGCGCTGAAGGTAAGGGAGCCAGAGTAGAAATCCGTTTACCAGTGAGTGAATGTGAAAAGAAAGGTACAAGTCAGTATGAAAGCATATATAGTAGAAGATCATGAGTCGATGCGCATTATTCTTAAACGTTTATTACGGAAGAACTTCGAGGAAATTGAAGAAATAAAGGAGAGCGATACCGCCGAACAAGCCCTGGAAGAGATCCCGTCATGCGGGAGTGAATTGGTGCTTGTGGATATCTCTCTGCCGCGTATGAATGGTATCGAACTCATAAAAAACCTCAAACGACTTTGTGGGGCCCTCTGCATCCTTGTGGTGACCGGGCACGATGTCGACTTGTATAGACAAGCTGCTCTGGATGCAGGGGCCGATGGCATTGTTTCCAAAGGCGATGACAAGCAACTTCTGGAGGCCATCGGTTTACTGGTGAGTAAAGCAGAGACCTGAGTTTTTCCGACGGCACGGAATCCGGGCTGCACAACAACGGAGAAAAAATCTCTCCTGAACTGCGGCGGACTGGTGTTTCGCCGGAAAGCTACAATGTATATGCTACGCGCGGCATGCTTTTTGATGGTACATCCCTTTTATGCCACAAGTAGTAAAAGGGATTTTTTATGAATCAATTGGGTGAGCAGTGGCCGCTATGGGCACACATACTTTCATTTGGGGTTTCTGCGCTGGCAATCGGGTTTTTGGGTACTCATTTGAGTAAGGTTGCCGATCGGCTTGCCGACAAGACCGGCATGGGGGAGGCGCTTATGGGAGGGGTGTTCCTGGGCGCCAGTACCTCACTATCCGGAATAACGGCGTCGGCTATTTCTGCCTCTCACGGTTTTGCGCAATTGTCGCTTTCAAATGCAATCGGTGGCATAGCAGCACAGATGCTGATGCTGGTGGCTGCGGATTTCGCATACCCTCGGGCAAATCTCGAGCACGCTGCAGCTTCGGTTGAAAGCATGATGCAGGGTTCGCTTCAGATCACCATGCTGTGACTCCTGCTCTTCGCGATAGTCGGACCGGATATTTCTGTATTCGGGGTTCATTATATGACTCCCGTTTTACCACTTGTATACTTTTTGGGAATACATTTCATCTCCAAGGGTCTGGAAAAACCAATGTGGCAGCCCCGCATGACCAAAGATACGGAAACCGACCAGCCTCAGGAAGAACGCGGGGATACAAAATCTGTCGCAATGATTTGGGGCGACTTTGCTGCTACGGCAGGTGGGATTATGGCTGCAGGATGGTTGTTGACAGTTGCAGCCGAATCGCTGGCGGACAACACATTTCTGTCCCAGAGCATGGTGGGAGGCTTGTTTGTTGCCGTGGCGACTTCGATGGCCGAGCTGGTGACCTCGGTGGCGGCGGTTCGACGTGGTGCATTGACGCTCGCGGTCAGCGGGATTCTGGGCGGAAACGCATTCGATGCGCTTTTTGCAGCTGTTGCGGACGCTTTCTACCGGGAAGGTTCTATTTACCAGGCAGCATCACAGCGCGAAATCAGCCTTTTGACGGTCGCGATCATTATGTCCGGGTTACTTCTGTTGGGGCTTCTCAGGCGGGAACGGCGGGGGCTCGCCCGAATCGGGTTTGAAGGGGTGGGCATGATTCTGATATACGCTTTGGGAGTCGTATTCCTTGCCGTATACAATGGTATGTAGTTCAGAGGACAGTACAATGGGGAATTCATCCGGAAATGTTATTCAAAAAATAAAGTCAATCGACTGGCTTCGCGCGCTTCCGATCATTGTTACTGTTGTGGTATTCGGAGGTTTGATACTGGGATATGTCTTTGTACCCCGGATACAAGAATTTGCGCGTGAGTCATGGAATGTACTGACGAGCGAAGACCGGGAGCGCATAGAAACATGGGTCTCGCAATTCGGCGCACTGGGTGTCGTAGTACTGATTCTTTTCTTTCTGGTTCAGATGTTTGCATTCGTGCTTCCTTCGTGGCTTCTGATTATCGTAAGCGTCCTTGCCTATGGAGCGGTTTTAGGCGGGGTAATCGCATTGGCGGGTATTCTGCTTGCGGCCAGTGTCGCCTATGGAATCGGGAGGCTTTTCAGCGAAGTCACCGTCCAGAAACTCGTCGGGGCGAAATCCGAGAGGAAAATGCGCGGATATCTCGATCGATACGGCTTCTGGCTGGTTGTTATCTTCAGGATTGCACCCTTTCTTTCCAACGACATTATCAGTTTTGTCGCCGGTCTGGCCACAATGCACTATGTGCGATTTATCCTGGCAACCGCGCTGGGCATAACACCTCTTATCGCACTCATCTCGTTTCTGGGAGAAACAAACGAGCGTCTTCAAACCGGATTTGGTATCGTATCGATAGTCAGCCTTATCGGTTTTGGGATATATGTCTGGTGGGACAGGCGTCAGCAGAGAACGAGCAATGCGTAGCGGAACCGAGCGCTGAATGGCCACAATGGCCGATATGTGGCACGTATAATGCGCAAATTCTATATCACTTTTTATCCCCGGTTGGTATAATTAAAGGCTATACGTTACTATACTCTTTTAGTGAGAGGGGAATCTATGAGCTGCTTAAAGTCCCGTTTTCCAGGTGTTTTCGCCCTTATTTTTATCGCGGCAACAAG
>JBEPYC010000235.1:0-6793 GCA_041641555.1 Chitinivibrionales bacterium
ACGGGAATGGGTGGGATTCTGAGAACCAGCGGTTCATAACCGCTTGAAAATGACCGCTGAGTAAATTATCGGGATTATCACGGCGAGTAGAATAGACCCCAGAAGAGTGATAAAGGTCCAGATGGGCGGGAGAAAAATCCCGGTGAATCCCAGAATGCCCGCCAGAACGAAGAGTCTTCCAGCCAGCCGATGCGTCTTGTTCCATACCTCTCCACTTGCGAGCGTCCAGGGAAGTTTGATGCCCACGAACCAGTTCTGGCGAATTTTTCCCATGAGATTTCCGATAACAATGAACAGAACTGCAACTGCAGCAGGGACGATCTTCTCAATTCTGAGCGGGAGACCGAGGCCGCCGGCAATAATCGCTCCGTACAAAGCGGCAAAAAGTGCTATGATCGCTACCCGGATCCACCGGTAAGCCCTCAAAAAGTTACCATACTTTTCCCGTTTCGGGTCGATGTACGGCAGATAGAGCATCAACAGCAATGTTCCCAGTGCAATCAGCGGAAACATGAAAGCCGTCAGGATCGATTTGTCGGCGTATCGGTCTACCTGTCCCTGAATATTCCAGTGCATTGGGAGCCGGTCGGGGAGTGAATCATAAAAAATCGCGCCCGCAAGGAACATGAGACCAATAAGCACCAGCGATGGCCACTCTTTTTTCCATTCGATCCTGTACATGATACTACCTCCCGGATGAATCGTCGTTCACGTGAAAAAGGTCCATCACGATCGCGGTAACTTCTTCGAATACACTTACATTCAGGGAATAGACGATCCGCTGCCCCTGGCGTTCGGTCACTACAAGTTCGGCACGCTTGAGAATATCCAGATGGTGGGAAAGCGACGGCTTGGTGATCGAGAAACGTTTGATCAGCTCGCCGGGCGTACTGTCACCAGACCGAAGAACTCGCAGGATCTCCCGACGGGTCGGGTCGGCCAGCGCGTGAAAAATGCTGTTGTGATCGGGCATAAGCCAAGGACTTTTAAAGTGTTAGGAAACCATCTAACTGTCGAATAATATACACGCAAACGAAGTGAATTTCAACTTTTTTTTCGATTGCGAGCAGTGTACCGTTCGCGCCACTATACGATATCGATAATAAACGCTGTTACCGGAGCGTATTCCTGGTTCAAACGGCTTCTTCGGTAGTTCGAAGAGCCCTGTGGCATTCACTACACTCGATGGACAGTTGATCCGATGACCAAACTTCTTACAGCCGGCTCCCTCTTTCTGCTCCTCGTCTCTATGCAGGGGGCAGCAGAGAGCCATGCGGTCAATCGGGCTGACCTGTCCAGTGTTGTAATACAGAATGTCCTTTTGGATTGCGCTGATTGTGAGGCCCACTGCGAAGCCGAGCACTCGCGGGAACTGGCACGGTTCAATACCGCTTTCCTCCCGCGAAAAACTCAGGAAAAGGACCGCTCCGAGCTTCAGTCGGATGCGGTTCATCCGGTGGAGATTGCAAGCAGCACTCCTCTGAGGTCCGAGTATCTACCGGACCATTCGGTTACCACCCGTTCCAGGTGTCCTCAGCACGTTCCTTTGCGGTTGTAGGGTTCGGGCATGTACTCTACGCCTGTTCATTTTACACCGATCAACAAAGGAAGTTCGCGATGTTTTCGTCCAAATTGCTGTATACCACTGCCGGAAAAGAAGAGTACGTCAAAGAAATCGTCAACCAGCTGCACTCAGTTGTAGCTGCCGAATCGGTCCCGCCCGGTGAGGTAAAGGTTATGCTTGCTTCCGACGACCCGGAGGAAATCCGATGGTTGACGCTGGTAATCAAGTGTCTTCCGTATGTATCCGAAGTGACGGATCTGGTCGAGCATGAAAATGCCAAGTATGCCTTGGCCGGCTGACGCCACCTCAACCATACCCGTGCTCCCCTGAGGGGGGCGGGTTGGTTTGCATGTGGATTAAGTCTGGTATGAGCCGCGCTGGATCAGCGCACCACGGCGAGGGGGCCTTGCCGCTTCCGCAGGGACACGGATCGTTTCTGCCGGTCTTGCCTTTCACAAAAGCAACGGATGCATACGGTCTTAGGACTCTATCAGAAGTCGACCGCGAAACCGGTAATACTTTCATCGTGCTGCGTACCTTCGGGGATTGCAACACGAACAAAGAGATCGTTCTCAGATGCTACCATGAGAAGCTCGTAGATGTGCTGGATGTTAGAAACCTGTGGGGCACTGGTTGCCAGATAGACCCTTGGAAAATCGGGAAAAAGACGGCTAAATGAAATAGCATGAACAATTACCTTCCCTGGTCTGCCAGTGCTGCCCTGTCCATGTCTCAAGGTGTTTACTGCGGCTGTCCTTTCCGCCTTCATACCCGCCCCCCTTTGTTTTTATACTCTTGAGCGAGAAACAGGTCTTTCCGCGCACTCCATTGTCCCGGTTGCCTGCCCTTGTCCGAGGCCTTGATTTTTCCTTGAGCCGCTCGCGCAACCTCGGTTTGGTGTACCGGGTCATTTTCTGCCTCCACACGGGATATGCGCATACAGCGCTTGCTTTCACACTCGCCGAGTACCAGCACTGGCGAGCAAAAATCAGTCCGAAGGCGGTGGCGGTCTTTCCCTGCTTGTCAGTAACGATCGGAATACCCCGGAAACATACCTTAACCAAGCCTTCTATTGACCCTGGGAGTTTCTATTGGTACAATAGATGCAATACTCACCAGTTTCGAGTCCGGGTTACTACCATAAACAACACAGTACCACGACAATGGCGCAGCGGCGCTTATGGAGACCTATGTGCAAACGAATACTCATTGTTGATGATGAAGAGGCGATGCGTGATATCGTTGCAAGTGCGTTAGGTAGTGAAGAAACGCGCACCGATTCCGCGGATAGTGTATCGGCCGCTCGTATCCTCCTGAAAAGAAATTCCTACGACATACTGATCACCGACTTGAATATGCCGGGTGAAAACGGGATCGAACTGATTAAGGAAGTCCGACAGAACTACCCATCGATGAATGCGATCGTGATAACCGCGTTCCCAGACTATGATCGTATTCGCCTGATGGAAGAGCTCGAAGTAGATGCTTTTCTGATCAAACCGTTTACGGTAAGTCAGCTCCGTTTTACCGTTTTGGGAGTCCACGAGCGGCGTCGCCGTTTTCTCGAGAGCGGGGCACTGCTCGATCAGACGCGGCAGAATGAAGATTTCGGGCTTGTTGGACGCTCCAGTTACATTAAACGCATTCGAAAAGAAATACTTATGATGGCCGCGGGAGATTTTCCGGTGCTGGTCGAAGGAGAGTCGGGAACCGGCAAAGAGGTTATCGCCCATGCAATTCATGACTGCAGCCGGCGCGGAAAAGAAGACATCGTGGTGATCAATTGTGCCGCCATACCTCACCATCTCGAGGAAAGTGAGTTTTTTGGACATGTCAAAGGGGCATTTACCGGAGCGCATTCAACGAAACAGGGAATTTTGGAAAGTGCCAATTGCTCGACGGTGTTTCTGGATGAGATAGGGGAGTTATCACTGAATGTTCAGGCAAAGCTTCTTCGAGTGCTGGATACCGGCGAGTTCATCCGGGTGGGAGAGACTGCTCCCCGGAAAGCGGATATCCGAATTGTAAGTGCCACCAACCGCAATCTTCACCAGATGGTGGCAGAGGGAACATTTCGAAAAGATCTCTATTACCGGTTGCGTGGAGCTGCAATCGGGACTTCGCCTCTTTCCATGCATTGCGAAGATATCCCGTACCTGGTTCAGCATTTTGTCCATAAGCTCGGTCACCAGAAGGAAATTTCGCCCGATGCAATGCGGATGTTGACGGATCAGCACTGGCCAGGAAATATACGCGAGTTGAAACATGCAGTCGATCTGCTCTGCAGTGTCAGCCGGGAACGGAAAAGGATCGGTGAGGAACAGGTCACGGGCATACTGAAGGTTCAATCGCGGGATTCGACGAATGTACCTTTCAGCGAAGCGAAGGTTAATTTCGAACGTGATTACTTTCACAGCGCGCTTCAGCGGCACCGGGGCAATGTCAGCCGGGTGGCCCGTGATGTGGGCCTTTACCGCCCAAATCTTATTCGTAAGCTCAAAGAGCTGGGTCTCAGTCCCGATGAGTTTCGTACCAACTCGGCTACTTCCGTATCATAGCGATACACATGTCATCATTGTCGTATCCCCTGTCTAACCCTCTGATTTACCGCAGTATAAGTGCCCTAGGGTAGCTCTATCCACTCTTCCCCGGCTTTGTCTGTATTCTTTTGATACACGTCTGCTCCACAGTTTGCGGGGCCAGGTGTAGCAATTTGACTACACCTTCGGAGGTGCTGGAGTATCGAGGAGTCAATGAAATGCCTCAAAAACGCGGGTAGAGCCATTTGACGAAGTTGGCATGATTCTTGGGCTAATCACATAATTCGGTCCGGAACCCTGGGAATTACTATGAAGAAACCAATACTTGTCATCGATGACGATCTCTTTTGCCGTCGTGCACTCGTTTCTTATCTGAGAAAAGCAGGGTACGTGGTAGATGGGGCCGCAGAAATCGACGAAGCGGAACGGATGATCGCCTCGGGGAGTTACCGGTTGATGATCGCTGACTATCATCTTCCTGCCGAAGAGCTGGGGAATATGGTTCTCCGGCTTCGAGCGCAGGATTCCGATATCGCGCTTATCATAATGACGGGAGATATAGCTCCGGAAACCGAAAGAAATGCCCGGAGACTATCTCCTGCGTTCTTCTTTCTCAAGCCCTTTAATCTTTCTGACGTTGGCGCAGTTGTGGAAAGTGTTTTTCGAAGTCTTGCGGAAACCGCACTCGGCCATCCCCATGGAGAACGATGATGTCGAATACGTACGATTCAAGTGCACTGGAAAAAAAGCTCAACAAAATCGCCTCGCAGCTTCTGGCCGCGGATCAGACGGATTTGACGAGTCTGACCGAGGTGATGGCATCTCTGCAAACGATTGCCTCCGAGGGTCCCGGGCCCAAAGCACTTCGCAGTATGGCCTCCCGGGGCGCTCTGCTTGCCGAACACATCATCATGAACGAGACGTCGTTTGAGCAGGGTTGCGAAAAGCTCAATGAATGTGTAGAAAAGATGATTCGCTCGCTCCCCGATTCGGAAGCAGCACCGGAGGAGGGTTCGGTCTCCGAGGAGCTGGATGCTCCTGGTGCGCAGGGCGACTTCGGGCAAGCGGATCTCGCCCAGCCCCAACAGGCTGAGATCCCCGATGACCTTCGGGAGCTGGCGATCAAGTTTGCCGCACAGGAACTGCCGGTCCTGGATGACCTGGAGGCCTATATTCTCGAGTGCGAGAACGGCAATCAGCAGGCAAACGGTGCGATCCGTCGCATACTCCACACGCTCAAGGGAGAGCTGGGTGTTCTCGATCTCCGGGACTATTCCCAGCTCATCCATCGTACCGAGGAAAAACTCGAGCAGAAGGCGATCAATACCGAACAACTCTTCCGTCTCAAGGATCTTCTGGCGGGGAAAATGGAACAGTTTACGATGGGACATATTCCCATGCTGTCCGAAGCCGAAGTCGAAGGAGTATTTGCCGAAGGCACCCGGAGTTCGGAAGCTGAACAAGCCGATGACAGGAATGGGGACCGCGAGACGGAAGATGCCGACGAGGCTGTTACAGAGATTCCGCTGGATGAGGAACCGGCTCCCCCGGCGGAAGCCCCCCAGGTCGACCCTTCGCTTCTCAGAGATTTTGTAACCGAATCGATGGATCATATACGCACAATCGAACCGCTCCTGCTCGATCTGGAAAATGAGCCCGCCAATGCCGAGCATCTCAACAGCATTTTTCGCGCCTGTCATACGATAAAAGGGGTTGCCGGTTTTCTCTATCTCACCGATATCAGCAAGCTGGCTCACAGCATGGAAAATGTCATGGATACCGCGCGAAGAGGAGATCTGCTTCTCCAAGCCATACATATCGATCTTCTGCTGGAGTCGATGGACTGCCTGAAAGAACTGGTGGTGCAGGTCGAAGGGCTTCTCTCCGGGCAGACTATGACGATACCTGAAAACTACTCAGGCATTTTAGAGCGTCTTTCGATGCCCAAAGCATTGCGAAACACGGAGGGGAGCGCACGGGCCGTAGCTCCCGAAAAAAAAGTCGGAGAGATCCTGGTCGAACAGGGCAAGGCCGCACCGGAAAAAGTGTCCGAAGCTCTCAAGCGGCAGGAAGGCGGAGACGACCGGCGCCTGGGAGAGATCCTTATCGAAGAGCAGGGGGCGGCAGCACGCGAAGTCGGTAAAGCACTGGCATCACAGAATGCGTCCCGTAAATCCTCGACTGTCGAAGAGACCATTCGGGTGCCCGTCGAGCGGCTCGATCAGCTCGTCGATGCCATTGGTGAAGCGGTCATTGCGCAGTCGATGATTGCCGCCGACCCGAAAATTCATGGGCTGCGGGATCAGGGGCTTGAGAGAAAGATAACGCAAACCAATCTTATTATGCGGCAGGTGCAGGAACTCTCGATGTCACTGCGGATGATATCGATTAAATCCACCTTTCAAAAAATGGCCCGGCTGGTGCGCGACCTTTCGAAAAAATCGAAAAAGGAAGTCGATTTCGTGATGGAAGGTGAAGATACGGAATTAGACAAATCCGTTGTCGAAAAAATCGGTGATCCGTTAATCCATATGATACGAAACGCTATCGACCATGGTATCGAAGACACTCCTGAAGAACGTGTTGCAGCTGGAAAAGAGTCCCGTGCCTGTGTGACTCTTCGAGCATTCCATCGCGCAGGTAATATCTATGTAGAGGTTGCAGATGATGGCCGGGGTCTGGACAGAGA
>JBEPYC010000236.1:0-6769 GCA_041641555.1 Chitinivibrionales bacterium
CTCGGATCGCCTTTAATATCGGAGATGCACTGAGGTGTTGCATAGGGAACCAGAATGTGTTGGAAGACCCCCACAGGAAACGCGCTACGTCGGTAACCGATGATATCCAGGGCGAAGCAGGTCCGAATCCTACCTCGATAGGCAGAAAGCTCCCATAAACCTCGATATTTCGAAGGTACCATGGGGCGGCCAATGCTGCGGATATCACCAGCGCGACAAGTGCCTGTGAAACTGTGGCGATTTTTCCTTCTTTCTGAAAAAGTGTTACTGCAAATACGCCAACTGCGAAAACAGGCATAATCAGTAAAGAACTTTTGGTGAGCATGCCCAGGCCCAGAAGAACACCGGTTGAAATGGCCGTTATCCATCGAACCTGGGATTTCCTGGCGGCGCGATGCGCAAAAAGGGTGTAGACTGATGCCGCGGCGATAAGCCATGATAGAGAATCGTTGGAGACTACCGAGCTGAAATAGGCATGTGCCGGGAGCAATCCCACAAACGCCGCCGTGAGCACTGCATCATCATCGGAAAACTTGCACTGCAGGGCGATACGGTAGATTACGACACAGGTCAGAATGCCGAATATAAAAGAGAGGAGCCGGGCGACAATGCGGCCGCCAGTGTGCCCCATGACTTTGGCACCGATCGAAGCCGTAAGGTAATAAAGGGGCGGCTGATAGTATTCGAACTCGTTTATCTCAAAGGCTTCACTGTCCTGCACCGACATGGTTTGGACCGGGAGTTTGTTATTTGCGGCCAGGAACCAGACGTAGTTATAATGGGACGGCTCATCGTTGAGGCCTTCCAGACGACGATCAACGGTGTTGGTATCCGGGAGTTGGAAGACGAAAAAGATCCGGATAAGAACTGCCAGAAGAAGTGCAAAAAACGAGATGCCGGATTTATTCATGTAGGGTTCCGAAAGCGATAAGATGAAAAAGTTCTTCCCGCGGCTTCGCAGGGATTGACATTCCTTTTTTCGGTATGTATTTTATGTTCTTCGAACGTGAAAGTTTGCTGCTCAGTAGCTCAGTTGGCAGAGCGGGTGGCTGTTAACCACCTTGTCGGGGGTTCGAATCCCTCCTGAGCAGCCATTTTCCATCCTCAGATTACATGCCGCCTCTCCGGGCGGCTTTTTTCTTTTCCAACCAAATCCCTGCAACAATTATGCCCCGGATTTGTTGTATATCCCGCCGTACAGTCATTGCCTGGATTCGCTTGAATTACTTCTCCGGACAGTCGGAATCTGCCGCGTACGCCTTTCCTCATGGCCTTCCAGGTACATCGAACCATCACATACAACAAATTGATCCCCCGAGCTGATGTTTTGTCCGCAATTGCAGGAACATGGACCCCAGTCTTTGGTTGCTTGCATGTAGTGTGCCCCTTTTCGTAAGATGATGCCGTGCAAAATAGGTATAGATCGCAGTGCTCGCTGGATCCAAACAATAAAATAAAGAATTCTTCGCCTGGCTGAGACAATCTCATGAAGCTCCCGGAAAGTTCTCCTGCGTATCAAATGCCTGTGGGAATGGTTTTATTTTAGACTGCATGATCTGTCCTCTAAAAAAACACTGTTTCACGGGACTTTTTTTCTGTCTCGTAGCGCTCCTACCTTTGGGATGTCAGAAGGGGCCTCATCAGCCTTCACCGATTTCTTATGGAATCGAGTATACCGTGGATATCCCCCGGATGGGGCTTTCATCGATACGGGTAACTGTCAATATCCTTGAGGCTGGTTCAGCGGACGAACAGACACTGATTCTTCCTCCGGTGTATGCAGATAATCCGATGCTCAAACCAAGAGGATTTCCTGTCGAAAGCCTGAGTGTAACCGACCAAACCGGTATGCTCGCTTTTTCCTACGATAGCATCGAAATCGATGGGGCATTTGCCAGAACCATTTCCTTTTCAGCTGCGTCCTTTCCTATACAACTCAAATACTCCGCTAAACTGGACTATCAGGACAGCCTGCATGCGTTTATGCCTCGTCCTCATGTGAGCTCTCGCGAAGGGTATCTCCAGGGGGCGTACCATTTCGCCGTTCCTTACGAGGGTGGCTCTCTGGTTGAATTCTGGCGACGGCAACGGAGTATAAAGGTGAACTATGCGAGAGGAAAAAATGTTGTTCTTATGGGCGATCCCCCCCAGGTCGATTTCAATAATGCCTATGAGCTGTTATTCTCCACAAATGCGTTACTCGCGGCGTCGCATGGAGATGAACGAGTCCTGACCGGTTCATCTGAGTATTCTTTTGTCAGCGTTGGCGATGCTTCACATAAACTAAACCCTCTTTTGGAAGAAAGGGTCGGCGCGTTCCAGTCCCTGCTGGGGTCTGCATTCGATCGCTTCGGCAAGCTTCCGGTACCGGTGGTGGTAATCTTAGGAGCGATGAGCGGCGGTGGGTTAGAGGGTATGTCTGCATTCTCGATCCTGGATCCCTGGGAAGATGACACGCTTGGTATTTACAATACTGTTCTGGCCCATGAGATACTGCATTTCTGGGTAGGGGTTCGCACAGGAGAATACGATCTTCCCTGGTGGAAAGAAGGGACAACAACCTATCTGGGCCTCCAGCTTACAGCTCAGCGTGAACTTTGCGATATCAGGTATGTGCGTGACATACTCTTGCGTGACTTGTCGAACCAAGAAGACGTCCAGCAGTTCAGTCTGAACGATCCGAATATTCGTGCGCGGATTTTCGACCCCGAGCGGGACTTCGGCGACTTGGTGTACGTAAAAGGCGCACAATTATCCATGATTCTCGATGAAGCCATCAGGAAGAACACTTCCAATACAGAGACCCTTCTGGGAATCACGGCAGGTCTCACCGCGGAATATGATGGGGGCGCTTTTGGGAGGAGTGATTTTACACGGGCAATTCGCAAAGCCGGAGGCACGGATGCCGAAAACATTCTCAAGCAGTACGCCGATACGCCCGGAGCCATTCACTCCGACACGCTCGTTGCGGTTTTCCAACGACTCAGGAATAGGGGAGCCTTTGGCGCTTCGGCAATGGCCAAAAGGTCCTCCAATGAAAAAGGGGATATGCCGCTTAAGCTCAGGAAGTACTGACTGGAGCTACTTATGTCCTGTCGACATCGAGTATCCGATCCTGGAAATACTCGATTGTTCTGGCCAATCCCTCGCGCAGCTTCACCGTTGGTTTCCACCCGAGTTTTTCCTTTGCCAACGTTATGTCCGGCTGGCGCTGTTTCGGATCATCTGAAGGGAGATCCTTCCTGATTATCCTGGATGACGATCCGGTGAGTTCTATTACCAACTCCGCAAGCTGCTTGATAGTAAACTCATCCGGATTACCGACATTTACCGGACCTGTGAACTCCTCGGTGTTCATGAGCCTGACCATGCCCTCGATCTGGTCATCTACATAACAGAACGATCTCGTCTGAGAGCCATCCCCATAAATCGTGATATTCTCATCGTTCAGTGCCTGTACGATAAAATTAGAAACGACTCGGCCATCATGGGGATGCATTCTTGGCCCGTAGGTATTGAATATTCGAAGCACTCGAATGTCCACGGCATTTTGCCGGTGATAATCAAAGAAAAGCGTTTCAGCAACTCTCTTACCTTCATCATAGCACGACCTCAGGCCGATACAATTCACATGGCCCCAGTAGTCTTCGGTTTGGGGATGAACATTGGGATCCCCGTAAACTTCGGAGGTGGAGGCCTGAAGCACACGTGCTTTCACCCGTTTGGCAAGACCAAGTACGTTTATGGCTCCCATCACATTTGTCTTCACCGTCTTGACGGGGTTATACTGGTAATGTACCGGCGAAGCAGGGCAGGCCAGATTGTATATCTGGTCCACTTCGACAAAAACCGGCATGGTCACGTCGTGGCGAAGCAGCTCGAAGTTCTTGTAATCCATCAGGTGAAACACATTGGATTTTCTTCCTGTGAAATAATTATCCAGGCAGATGACATCGTGTCCTTCCGAAACGAGCCGTTGACAAAGATGCGAACCTAGAAAGCCTGCCCCTCCGGTGACGAGTATTCTCTTTTTCATCACGTTGATCCTTTTAAACCGGTGGAACCGGCTGAGATTGTGTGAATAAGCTGCTGTGCTGTAGAAGAAATATAGGATACAAAACGGGAGCCGATTCTGCAAGAGTGCATTTCGAAGAGCCTAACGCTGCCGCTTCGTCCATAAACGCACTGGAAAAATGATAAACGGCAGGTGATGCGGTGGTAATATTCTGTGCGCCAATAAAAAACGCCTCCAGGAAATTTCCTGGAGGCGCCAAAAACAGCCAAATACACCTCTGCTTACAGGTTAGCTATAATCGGGGCGATAACAAGTGATACCACGCTCATAAGCTTGATAAGAATATTAAGTGAGGGACCTGCGGTGTCTTTGAAGGGGTCACCTACCGTGTCACCGGTGACTGCGGCCTTATGTGCCTCTGATCCCTTGCCGCCATGAGCGCCGCCTTCGATATACTTCTTGGCATTGTCCCACGCGCCACCGGCATTGGACATGAAAAGCGCCATCATGACGCCTGAAATCAGAACACCAGCGAGAACACCACCAAGCATTTGGGCTGCATTGAGTCCGCCCATGATATATCCACCACCAATTCCAATCACCACTGGTGTAAGTACCGCAATCAGTCCGGGAACGACCATCTCCTTGATGGCAGCCTTGGTAGAAATATCCACACAACTTGCATAGTCGGCCTTGCCGGTTCCTTCGAGAAGACCGGGGATCGACTTGAACTGGCGTCGTACTTCCTCGATCATGGCAAATGCTGCTCGTCCGACTGCGCCCATTGCAAACGAAGAAAAGAGAAACGGCAGCATGCCCCCGATAAACAACCCGGCCATAACGATCGGCTCAGTGACATCGATAGAGATCGCTGTTCCGCGAATAGCGAGAAAGGTGGTCCGGTAGGCCGCAAAAAGAGCCAATGCGGTCAGAGCGGCTGAACCAATGGCAAACCCTTTCCCGATGGCTGCAGTGGTATTTCCAACCGCGTCGAGCTTATCCGTACGCTGGCGAACCTCTGGTGGAAGTTCAGCCATTTCGGCAAGTCCACCCGCATTGTCAGCGATCGGGCCGTAAGCATCGACCGCCAACTGAATACCAGTAGTTACCAGCATTCCAAGCGCTGCGATAGCGATACCGTAAAGCCCTGCAGAGTAGAATGCAACCAGGATTGCCGCAGCGATCATGAGGGTCGGCCAGGCAGTCGAACGCATGCCGGTGCCGAGCCCTGCTATGATGTTTGTCGCGGCTCCCGTCTCAGATTGAGCAGCAATGTTCTGCGCAGGTTTCTTGTTTTCTGCAGTATAATGCTCGGTTATAACACCGATGGCGATACCTGCTGTCAATCCGCCGACAGTGGCAATGAAGATACCCAGAGCTCTTTCCGGTACGAGCCACATACAGATCGGGTAGGTGGCGATAGCCATTACGGCAGCGGAACCAAAGGTCCCGATATTCAGGGCTGCCTGAGGGCTTCCACCTTCCTTGACTCTAACAAAAAACGTTCCGATGATTGAGACGATAATACCGAGACCGGCAAGCACCAGGGGAAGTATTACCATGTTGCTGACGCCCTGGGCCGCTCCGAGAACCATCGAGCCGATGATAGCGCCGACATAGGATTCGAAAAGGTCGGCACCCATTCCTGCAACGTCGCCGACATTGTCGCCAACGTTATCGGCAATTGTGGCCGGGTTACGGGGATCGTCTTCCGGGATTCCCGCTTCAACTTTTCCGACCAGATCAGCCCCGACATCGGCCGCTTTGGTATAGATGCCACCACCGACACGAGCGAAAAGGGCGATCGAAGAGGCTCCCATAGCAAAACCATTGAGAATCGGAAGAACCGTGTTCTGAAGATCTGCTATTTCTGAGCCGAACATGTTCGTGTAAACAAGGAGAAGAGACGAAAGGCCAAGAATTCCGAGGCCAACCACTGTCATTCCCATGACCGCACCGCCGGAAAAGGCGACTTGCAGTGCCTTTGGCAGTCCGGTGCGCGCGCCATTGGTAGTACGCATGTTTGCGGCGGTTGCCACGCGCATACCAAAGAATCCTGCAATTCCGGAGCAGAGCGCACCGACAACAAACGACAGTGCTACCAGACGAATGTCCGCCTGGTTACCGATAACCAGCAAAATGGCAACTGCAATCACAAAAACCGACAGTACTTTGTACTCTCGTGAGAGAAACGCCATTGCTCCCTCTCGTACTGCTGCCCCGATTTCTTGCATTTTGTCGGTTCCAGGATCCTGCTTGTTGATCCAGGCCGACTTCATGAAGGCAAAGAGCAGTGCCAGAATGCCTGCGCCGCCTGCTGCCAGAATAAGTGAATTGTTCATGAAAAACTCCACAATGGTTGGGATGTGAGTATGGATAGGAAACTGAGTACCGGTGAAGTATCTGCTCACGTCCGTTTGGGGAGCCAAGCAGAGCCTTGAAAAGCCCCATAAAATACAATGAACTCAGGCAACAGGCAATGCTGAAAATCCTTGGTGTACAAAAAAGTAGAAGAAAAGAAGATGCGTTGCGCGAGAACGCTGCATTGGAGCCATCCAGATGCAGCGTTCATGAGAATTGCCGGCGGAGAAGAGAAAACCTATGAAGCGGGACTTTCTTCCAAGGGGATAGTGGTCGAGGCTGGCTGGGAAAAAAGTGGGTCTGGAAGAAATGCTTCGGTGATGACCACGGAGAGGCTGGAGACGATAGAAAAAATGAACACACCCCAAACCAGCTGCCCAACCAGCACTGAGA
>JBEPYC010000237.1:0-6740 GCA_041641555.1 Chitinivibrionales bacterium
CGTATCTGGGGCTATTTCAGTGAGCGGCCTGGTTCTCCAGATCCTGTGCAATCGCCAAGGGAATCTCCGGGTGGAATGGGCGCCGGGAAACTGTCGGCAGTCGTGAAAGTTCCTCAATGGCTTCTGCTAGCTGAAAGAATCGTTGCTCACGTGAAACAAAAAGACCCTGCCGGTGAAGCCGGGAGCAGAGATGTTCCTGCTCCGTCTGACCGGGTGTCGGAACCAGAACCGCTTTCGCTCCGAGGGCGACCAGGTCCATTATCGAAGAGTAGCCGCCACTGGCGATTACATGCCGACTTCCTCTTATGAGCGAAGCAACCCTGTCGGCGGGCAAGTGGTCATACACTCGCGTATTTGTGGGTGTTTCAGCACGTACAGGAGAGGCCGGTTTTCCTCGGAGAATGACCACGTTCCCTGGAAAATGGTGCACCTGACTGAGAACTCGACGCTCAAACATTGACCTCTGAGGTTCAGGGCCGGAAAGAAGCACGAGAAGATCACACGGTTCGGGCGGAGTGGCTGTTTTTGAGGTGAGCCGCGACAACGGGCCCACAAACCGATGATTGCGGGGGAGAGGATAGCGCCGCGTCAGGGCTCCCGTCAGGTTCGTTTCCCCTGCAAAATCCGGGATCCAGAGAGAATGGAACCGCTGTGCCGCGTGGCGGAGTTTGCGGGCAACAATTCGCTCGAGCCATGAAAAACCGGGGGGCATCAAGACGCAGAGTTGATGAGAGATGTAGATAGAGCGGCACCGGTGATGGAAACATCCAAAACGCTGATCGGAGACGACTGCATCGATTGGCTGACCGGCAACGATGTTAGCCAGGTGTCGGTGTTCCTGTGTAGCAGTCTGATATACCCGAGCAACGAGAAACGGAAACTTGAGCTTGAGAAGCAAGGGCCAACGGGTATAGGATATAGCGTAATTGGGCATCCAGAGCGTCTGCAAGCCAGGAAACTCTTGGGTGAGAAGTTCGATATGACGCCCGCTTCCCCCGAGAATGACTTCGTGGCCTCGTTGGAGTAGAGTCTCGATAATGGGAACACAGCGAGTCGCGTGTCCCAGTCCCCAGTCCGATGGTGCAACCAAAACGATACTCATAGGTGGAAAATAGGTCAGCGGGAATCTGAAATTCCCGTTACCGCTTCTCCCCGACCATGTCTGAGCGCTTCTTCGCTGAACTATTTTGGGCTGTCAGAGTAAGGAATCAAATCTTTCTCCTTCGCGGAATACCCATGTTTCTATTTAATAAATACTTTCATCCGGTAAATTTCGAGTTTGTCCTTGCGCTGTCCGGCAAGGGTCAGGCTGGTTCCCCTCAGATCGAGGTTCGGCACGAGGAGATCGGTAACGGAGTGCACCGGATTCAGGCAACATGCCCCTCGATCTGGCGCGGAGCGCATGCCCGTCCTTTTTCGGAGATTCCTTTTAACTCAGCGGCACTCAGAGAGCGGTTCCCGGACACCCCAGATCGATCCTCTCTGCAGGTTAGCCCTTCGGGTGCCTGGGAGCTTCGAAATGCACGAGAAGAGACCGTGCTTCAGACATTCGAGAATCTTGCACTGGGAGTATGCGGTAAGTCCTGGGTGGTGTGCGTCAGGCGCAATCCCGCCATGCAGTTTTTCGGCATGGGAGAGAAAAGTACCCCGTTCGAAAAGAGCGGTCGAATCCATCGATTCTGGAATACCGACGTTTTCGCATGCTTCCGTGCCCATGATATTCGGGAGCACCATTTCGACCCGGACTACATTTCCGTTCCTTACGTAATTGTCAAACAGGGCAATGAGTACGCCGGTATTCTCATCGATTCCCCGTTTTCTTCGGTTATCGGAATCAGAGATTCCCTGGATGTTGCCCACCAGCTCGAGCTGGACGTCAAAGAGAGCGATTTCTTCTATCTGGGGGCCGAAGGCGGACGGGTGTCGTTGTACCTTCTTTATGGGCCTACGCTCGCCGAGTTGACTCAGAAACTTGGATTTCTCACGGGAACCGCACCCGTGCCACCAGTATGGTCACTGGGATTTCATCAGTCGCGATGGGGGTACGGTTCGAAAAAAGATCTCCAGAAGGTAGCTCGAAAGGCACAGGAACACGGGTTTCCGATCGATGGACTCTGGCTTGATATCGACTATATGGATGGGTATCGGGTTTTTACGTTTGCGCAGAAGCAGTTCCGGTCGCCCAAAAAAGACCTGGCTCAGTTACGCACAACTGGATGCCGGGTTGTCCCAATACTCGATCCGGGTCTCAAGAAAGAAGAGAATTTTGGCACCTACCGGAGCGCGTCTCGAAAGGGCGTGCTTTGCCTCAATCCTCAGGCAAAGGAGTTCGCGGGGTTTGTGTGGCCCGGTCCGACGGTATTCCCTGATTTCAGCTCTAAAGAAGGAAGACTGTGGTGGAGGACGCAGGTAGAGAGGTTCGCTGCTCTTGGAATCGAGGCCGCCTGGCTCGACATGAATGAACCTTCGACCAACCTCGTTGATTGCATGGATATGCTCTTTGGTCAGGGGAAGATTGAACATCAGGCATTTCATAATCCGTATGCGCTCCTGATGGCTAAAGCTACCCGCGAAGGGTTGGAAAGGGTCTACCCCAGAAAGCGAATTTTCTTATTATCCCGAGCGGGGCATACCGGGTCTCAGAAATACGCGGCCAACTGGACTGGTGACAGTTTCTCCAACTATTTCCACCTCGCACTTCAAATACCCAAATGCCTGAATCTCTCTCTTTCGGGTTTTGCCTTCATTGGCACCGATGTAGGAGGGTTTGCCGAAGACTGCTCTGATCAGCTTCTGATCGACTGGACAAAAGCATGCTTTCTTTTTCCTTTTTTTCGCAATCATTCCGCCCACGACTCTCGGGATCAGGAACCATGGTCCCGCACCCAAAGAGTACTGGTTCATACCCGCAAATTTACTCAACTCCGATACACGTTCCTTCCATATCTTTATAATCTCTTTGTTCGGCATGACACACATGCTGAGCCGATTCTTCGTCCGCTATTCTATGAATTTCCCGATAACCATTCAAATTCATTGAGCAAAATCGACGATCAGTTCCTGGTCGGCTCTTCGATTATGCACGCACCATTCGTGTCACCCAGGGACCGGCGGGACGTTCGCCTCCCTCCCGGAAAATGGTTCGATGTCTTTGCGGGAGAGTGGATCTCCGGCAACAGATGCATCGTGGCGAAAAAAAAGGATGGCACGACTCCGCTATTCTTCCGGGACAGGTCTATTATTCCGATACAGCAGGGGGTACGGACCGACAACCATAATGAACTGGCAGATGTAGCATTATTACTATGCTTTGCTTCCAAAGGCAGATCCGAGTACACCTATGCTTGCGATGATGGTGAGACACTGGCCTTCCGGGAGGGTGTTCGGTCGGTGTACCGGATTGAAGCATCTCGATACAACAACTCCCTCACACTCCGAATCAACACCATCTCGGAGAATGCGGGACCAGTGAGGTTTACTCCCGTCACTCTTGAAAATTTCGATCAAATAGTGCTTGAGAAAGGGGAGGGCACCAGACAGGGGCGCCTGATGCGTGCAGCCTCTTCTTTCTGGAGTTCCAAATCGAAGATGTATTTCTGGGAGTGAACCCGTGGGGGGGAGAGGGCGCGAATTGGTTTGTGTGTCGTCCTGAACGCCTGGAGATTTTGCAAACACCCTGATATTTGAGTATCTTGGTAGTAAGAGGGACACGTGCATATTTCATGTGGTTCTAACGAAAGAAGGTCCCCATGGCCGACATATCGCGCCGAAAGTTCATTCTCACCGGTGCCGGTGCTGGCGCTGCTGCCTTGAGCGTGCCGGCAGGCGCCAAGCCCCTGCTGCATATGAAAAACAAAGGTACCGGATATGCCTGCTCTCCTCGTTTTACCGAGTTTTATCAGAATTCATTCGAAGTACCTGAACGGGTGAACTGGATCAACAAGCGGATCGAGGAAAGCGGACTTATCAATAGCGTTTCTGTGATCGAGCCACATTCCGACCCGATGTCCTGGATCGAAAAGGTTCATACTCGGGAACATATCGAAGGAATACAGGCCAGATACAACAATCCCTACAACGGCGATTACACCGAACCCATGGCCGATGCAGCTGAGCTGGCGGTCGGACACGTACTCGGAGCAGTAGACCAGGTATGCACGGGCAAACTCAAAAACGCGTTTTGTGCTGTCCGCCCTCCCGGGCACCACGTGGTGAACCATGGCTTTAGCGCCGGCTACTGCGTCTATGCTAATGTTGTGCTTGCGGCTTATTTTGCCATGCAACAGCATGGGATTGAGCGGGTGATGATTATCGACTGGGATTTTCATCACGGGAACTCGACCGAAGATTTCGTGTGCGACAACGGTTCCAACGACCTCTTTCCCACCGGAAGTGTCCAGTTTTTCGAAACATTCGGCAGTATCGTGTACTACAGCGGCTGCCCATCGACTCCTGATATCGGCACCCGGAGCAGTGATAAGACAAATACCACGAATGTTTACATGGGACGGGTGTATTCTCCTGATGAAGGGTATGGTATTACCAACCAGGAGTTTGAGAGGGCGTTTGACGAAGTGATGGTGCCGATCGCCGATAAATTCAAACCGCAGCTGGTCCTTGTGTCGTCGGGGTTTGACCTGAAGGCAAACGATACGCATGGGTATTGCCAGGTGACGGGGCGCGGGGTATCGTCACTTACCCGTAAGGTTATGCAGATAGCGGATCAATACGCCGACGGCAAGCTTGTATCGATGCTGGAGGGGGGGTATGCAGATGCCGGAACCGAGTATACTCTGGAAGAACAGACGTTTCATGGGCTTACCTGTTGCGCTGAGAGCCATCTGGCGACCCTGTCCGATGGACAGCTTCAGCCCGAATGCGATTATTACAAGGCAAGCAGAGTTTCCACGGGTGCCAGCAGCCGGACACCGCAGCCGGTGCATTTTCGAAACGGTATTCTCACGCTGGAAGCTTCGCCTGTGCTTAGAGTGAAGGTGACCGATGCAGCAGGGAGGCTTGTGACGGAGTTCGATCCGGGAGAGGTGTACGAAGGAAGAATTGATCTGCGGGAAGCTGTCACTAAACCCGGGTGGTATAGCGTTCAGGTTGAACTGAATGCCAAACGGACGCGGGTCTTTTCCTGGCTCCATAGCCGATAGCTTCGAACCGGAAGCACTTCGGCGCGAATTCATCCATCTCTAACCAAGTGCCACATCCAGGGTCATCATTACCGCGAATCCCAGCATGGCGCCGACTGTCGCCAGGTCGGTGTTTTTCTCAACCTGCGATTCCGGAATGAGTTCTTCGACCACCACATAGATCATTGCTCCGGCTGCAAAAGAGAGTGAAAAGGGGAGAATTGGCCGCATTGCGATAACAGCCAGGGCTCCCAGGACGCCCGCAACCGGTTCGACCATGCCGGAGAGCTGGCCATAAAAAAAGGCTCGCTTACGAGTGTACCCTTCGCGCCTAAGAGGAACTGCCACCGAGGTCCCTTCGGGAAAGTTCTGTATCCCGATCCCTATAGCCAATGCGATTGCCGCCGGAAGTGAGGCTGCGGGGATATGAGCGGCAACCGCTCCGAATGCGACACCAACCGCTAATCCCTCCGGAATGTTGTGAATGGTGATTGCCAGAACCAGAAGGATACTTCGGTGCCAGCTGGTATGCACCCCTTCTGCCCGGCTTCGCGAGAACCCGACGTGGAGGTGGGGAATCGTCTTGTCTATCAGCCAGAGAAATCCTCCGCCGCACAGGAATCCTGCCAGCGCGGGGATCCACGGCACTGCTCCGGAGTCTTCTGCCATTTCAATTGCCGGCGAAAGAAGAGACCAGAAGGATGCGGCTATCATGACACCGGCGGCAAATCCGAGCATACCGTCAAGTAGCTTTCGGTTGATCGTTTTAAAGAAAAAAACGAACGAAGCTCCGAGTGCGGTGACAAACCAGGTGAAGCATGTTGCCAGAAGGGCCTGAAATACGGGGTTTTGCTCGGTGAACCAGGTGTACATTTCGCTCCTTAAGAATAGCGATCAAAAAAAGATAGTGCCCATAAAAATAGTGCATGCATGGATTCTGTCATATCCAAATCTTGGGAACGGGGTTCGGTCCCGTTTTTTCTAATCGGGACATGCGTAGCACTTGTTCCAGGCGAACTCGCCTCTATTACGGGGCCACCCCTGAATGCTTTGGCACGCCCCTTGCAGGGAATTAGGGGTGCTTTGTAGTCTGTAGGATGGTGACTTGCCGAGCATTGTGGTTTGGTCCAAAGATTTGATTTCGATTCATCCGGAAACCAATTTGATTATCACGTCGTATATTTAATATCGACAAATCATGCCAGTGATTTTTTCTATTGACATTCCTGTTGAAACAAAGATATCATCACCAACTGCACAAACCACGAAAGGGGGATGTTCACACCGGTTGATCGGTTACATACACCTTCACGGTTACAAACCATTTTTTTGCACGTTTCAATTAACACAAAAGGAGTAGTATGATGATCAAGTATGTGTGTAGAACTCTCGGGGTAACGGCTGTTGGACTCGCTACCATGTTTGTCGCGGGTTGCGGGCTGTTGGAGCCAACGGAGAACACGGATAATGTCTCCGTCGTCATAAGCTCGATCGATACGTTGAACATTGTCGCCGGTTCTCCATCGAACACAGATGTCACCATCACCCTCACCGGTGAAAATGAACGTCCGACCATCACTTCGGTTTCGGTCACTAATTCCG
>JBEPYC010000238.1:0-6699 GCA_041641555.1 Chitinivibrionales bacterium
GCGCATCTTCATGGGGGATACGGGCAGCCTCTACCTGGGTTTTGTCTTCGCGGTGCTTCCCCTGCTGGCGCCGGTGCTGACGGGCAGGGCGACGACCCCGGTGGCTCTGTGGACCGGTGCGATCATGATCTGGCCTTTCCTGTTTGACGGTACGTGGACCATCCTGCGCCGACTCCTGCGAGGTGAGAACCTGCTGCACCCTCACCGATCGCATCTCTACCAGAGGCTGAACATCGCGGGCTGGTCCCAGGGCACGGTATCCCTGCTCTACTTCGGGTTGTCACTGCTCTGTACGGCCCTGGCCGCCCTATTCGCCCTGTTCTGGCCAATTCGATCGGTGAGACTGCGCAAGAGCATAGAAAACACCCTATCAAGCGACAGCACACGGGTACAGGTTAAAAGCGTTACCTTCAGAATTATCGGGGGCCTTCATTTCGACAGCCTGAGGGTAATTCATTCTTTTGAGCGGGGTGACAGTCTGGAGCTGTCAGCGAAAAAGGGCCGTATCGGCTATATGCCAGTGGCTTTTTTTGCGCAATTGCCCGGTCTTGTTTTGGGGAAATACGAAGTCATTCCCCGGGGCTCGTCCCCGGATCATCGTTTTTCTTCAATAATTCAATCAATTCTTGGCAGTCCTGTGGGAAAAACGCTCAAGGACATCTCTCTCAGCAAAGCAACTCTCCAGATAGGATTACACGATTCAATTGGCCTCAGTGGCAACGGGATCGAGCTTTCCCTGAACTCACCTGATCAACAAACCAAACATATCTCAGGTAAGCTGTACGTAGAAAACGGTATGATCGGCTCCGCAGCGATTTCAGATTTTTCTTCTCCCTTCGAGATCAGGCAGGGCAAGCTCCTTTTCACCCAAATGAAGGCCGACATGTTCGAGGGAAAGATTAAGGGCATTGCCACTGCGGACCTGGATTCTGCACGGCTGGATACTGCTTTTTTCAGCGGGTCGAAACTGGATCTGGGCCACGTCTATGCTTCATCCGAACCAGACCAGGGCACCGTTCACGGGCATATGGATTTCAATCTCAGAGTAGCCCGCAGCCGGTTGCTTCCCGATTCGATAAGTGCAACAGGGAAATTCAGCTTGTCACGAGTCTCGGTTCGTGACCTGATGATTCAGCGGAAACTGTTTGTGGCGCTCCTTCTTCCTGAACTCGAAGAGCTCAAGTTCAGCCGGATTACGGCCGACTTTTCTGTTCAGGACGGTGATTTTCGGTCCAATAACCTGAAAGCAGAGGGTAAGCCGCTAAATTTCACCTCCAAGGGCTGGATAAATTACCGAGGACTTTGCGAGCAAACCGTGACGGGGACACTTGAAAAGTCGTTTGTCCAGAACCTCGCTCCGGTCGTTCGGAGCTCTCTGGAGACAGATCGATCGGGGAAAGGGGCATTTGCCTGCAGGATCATGGGTCATATCGACAATCCGGTTATCGAACTGGATCAGACCATGCTCAACCGAGCGGTAAAAAGTGTTTTCAGAGAGCTGAGCAAAGAACTTGGCAAATTCTTTGACTAAGAGAGTACGGGGCAAACCTCTCTTGGCTTAATCTGTCACTCTGACCGCCATCAAACCTCGTTTTTCATCAGTTGGTAACTCCCGTAAGCATATTTATGGCGCCCTGCCGGGCATGTGCGATTGCGCGCAGCGAAATTCCTCGTGTCTACGTCGTCCCAGAGTACGGCAAGCCTCTTGTATGTAATTTTTTGACGGCGAACCCGGTAGGCCTTACGTGTTTTCTGGAATTTTTGAAAAAGCGTCTTCTCATCTATCCAAGGTGCTCCCCTACCCCGCCTTAAATGGCAAAAAAAACGCCCATTAAGCCTCTCGAGCTGTTTTCTCCCAGAAAACGAAAACGCCTTATTTCATTGCTCACCGTATCGATGCACGGTATATTATACGTGGGAGATAAACCGATTTATTCAGGATACGTGGCCGATGGTAAATGTTTTCGAGTACATTGATTACCGCAAGCTTCTCAAAGACCTCTATGAGGAAAACAAGAAGAAGCACCCCTATTTCTCTTTGAGGTACATTGCCCAGAAAGTCGGTTTCAAATCCGCCGGCTTTTTCACCAACATAATTCAGGGCAAACGTAACATTTCCGCTGAATATATCTTTAAATTTGCGGAGCTGTTTAAGTTCAAGAAGAAGGAAACTGAGTATTTCGAGCTGCTGGTTAATTTTGCTCAGGCGAAGCACCACAGTCAGAAACGCTTCTATTTCGAGAAGATATTAGCTTACAAGAATTCCAAAATAGCTGTTACTGACGCGCAGAACTACGAATTCTACAGCAAGTGGTATTACACGGCGATTCGCGAACTGGTCGATCTGCATCCCGTCACCGACAACTACGAGGATCTGGCAAAGCTTGTCTCTCCCCCGATCAAGGCTTCCGAGGCCAAACACGCTTTGGAGCTTCTCGTACGTATGGGCTTTATTAAGAAGGACAAGACCGGCGTATACCACCAGACCGAGCGTTTCATCACGACCGGATACGAAGCACAATCGGTAGCCATAACCAACTTTCTTCTCGATACTTCGGACCTTGCCAAGATGGCCGTCGACCGCTTTCCCCGCGAGAAGCGAAGCATGTCCACCTTGACCGTTGGCGTTTCCAATGAATGCTACCTCTCGATTGAAGAGCGGCTCAAGGATTTTCGCAGAGAGATTCTGGAGATGGTACGTGCGGATAAAAACCCGGACACTATCTACCACGTAAACTTTCACATTTTCCCGATGTCCAAATCGAAATGATGACCCTTCGGCGCATACTTCCTGCGGCTGTCGCGATTACTGCCCTTTTGAGCACGAGTTTGATCGGGTACAGCTGTTCCGGTGGCGAGCCTACCATTATAAGTGACCTGGGGGGGTCCGAGGTGGTAGGCAAACTTCTGGACACCGATGAAGAACCAGTTCAGAATGCGCGCGTGGTTTTAAACGCCACAACCACTGACAGCAATTCTCTATCGGTTGTTCCCATGGACACCGTATTTACCGACCATGAAGGAACATTCCTTTTCGATTCAGTTGCTTCTGACACTTACAATGTCTACGGCGATTACAACGATGGTGAGCTGGTGGTGCTCATTCGGTCTGTTAGTCACGATACCGGCAGGACCGATATTGGCGCTCATACCATGTATGCCCCAGGGAGAATCTCTGGCATTGTTTCGCCGGAACATGCCGATTCCCGAGAAGGGGTTTTCTGCTATGTTCCCGGTACTTCATTTCTTGCTATTACCAGATCCGATGGTTCGTTTGTAATTCACAATGTACCTCCCGGCACGCATATTTTAGCCTGCCAACTTCCCGGATACTTCACATCCAGAGACACGCTGGTGGTTGAATCAGAGAAGACTACCTCTGTCGGTACGGTTCTCCTGAAAACAGACACGACGCTTCCTCCGCCGCCTCCAACCGGACTCACGGCCGTGTACGATACGCTCAGCGGTACTACCCGCTTGAGCTGGAATCGCGTCTATGGCTCAGATTTGGTCATGTATCAGGTATTTATGGATACCGACTCCACTGCACCCGGCCCCGTCAGCATCACACGTGTTCTCGACACGTCTTTTGTACACGTGGTCTTTCCGGACCGCTCGGATACCAACTCCTATCGGATACCCTACCTTGTCAGGTCCGTTTTGAACAGCCGGTATGGTACGGCCTATTCCGACCCCGTTACCATTCACGCTGCATCGCCCACCCTGGTGCAAACAGATTTTTCCTGGAGTACATTCAGCGATGGCCCTCTTCGAGCCCTTGACGAAATAAACGTACGACTGGCTTACAGCAACCCTACCAGAAAGTGTTCGCTTCTAACCTGGACAGTGGAAGGAACTCAGGTCCAACGTAAGCCCTTGAATGCATTTGCCGGCGCGGATACCTTCACCTACGTCTGGTCGGATACCGGCACCAAGCATATTTACGCTCAGATTATCGATGCCGCGGGGACGGTCTGGCAGGACAGCATAACCCTTCTTTTAAACGAAAAAGCGGTCATTTTGCCACGCGACAAGTGGGAGCCTGCTCCATCGATGCTCCAGGGACGCCGATTTGGCGCTTCCACCCTTCTTGGAAACAAGATGTACGTGGCTGGTGGAGAATTCGATCAATTCGACATTACCGGTCCAAGCCCTGTCGCGACGGCGGAATTCGAAGTCTACGATTTTTCGCGGCGGACCTGGCAATTGCTCAATCCCATGCAGGACGCACTCTTCGCACACACTCTCTCCGCGGCAAATGGAAGGCTCTACGTCATTGGGGGAAGAAACTATCACCAGACGTTCAGGCAGGTTAAGGAATACGATCCTGTACAAAGGCACTGGCGATTAGTGAGTGGAATGCCCTATTCCCTGGCGGGACATGCTGCCGTGACATTCAATGGTGACATTTACGTCATTGGTGGGATTACATCGAGCACTGAAGGCCCTCGCATTCAGTCGCTGGTCAGCCGATTCGATCCTGCAACCGGAGCCTGGGACTCGGTTGGCACCTTGACAACTCCCCGTGCGTATCATCAGGCCATCGCCGACGGGCAGAGCATCTACGTCCTCGGAGGATGGGGAGGCGATTCTCTAACCAACTCCGCCCGTGTACTGGCCAGTGCAGAAATATTTGACATTTATGCGCAAAAGTCTGATCTCACACGTCCGATGAGTGATCCCCGCATTAATTTCGGCGCAGGTCTAATTAACGAAAAGATAATTGTCATGGGCGGCCTACAATCCACTCGCACCAACACAGTCCTGAATTCGGTCGAAGAATTCGACGTGCGAACCGAGACCTGGTGTGCTAAGACAGATATGACCAAAGCACGACACGGAATGACTTCTGAATCCCATGCAGGTGGGATCTATGTTATGGGCGGCACCCATGGTCAGTACCCGGTTTCCGATGAGCCGATGGGAGAAACCGATACGGTGGAGGTTTTTT
Organism: Chitinivibrionales bacterium; assembly: GCA_041641555.1. Taxonomy (GTDB): domain Bacteria; phylum Fibrobacterota; class Chitinivibrionia; order Chitinivibrionales; family WJKA01; genus JBEPYC01. Next base: position 4,952 of record JBEPYC010000238.1, read on the forward strand.
ATCCGTAATCAACATTGCATAGCGCCGATTCGAGGCACCACCAAAAGCGGCCTTAATTATGCCCAACGAGCGATTCGGCTCATTGCTCAAACAGGGTCGTTTTTGTTCTTGGTTTCCTTTCTACTCAAGGCCGATACGTGTACCTGGGAATCCAATGCCTACGTCTTACTTCACCCCTATTTCTCTGGTAAACCCTGGAGCTACACTGCCCGGACCACCGACCTCTCCATTCCCGATTCGTTGTGCTCTCTCAAGCCTCGCGTCTTTTCTATTACACAACACGATTCATTTTTGAACTACGCGTTTTTCTTCACATACAATAATCAGCTTTTTGTAACAGCCGTACAGCACGGGTGCTATAGTTCACTATGCGGCGGATGTTACGTTCGTTTTTCTGCCCCCTGGCCTCTATCACTGGATAACCTCCCCGTCCCACATGCTAATACACCCGTGTATGTTGTCCGTGAGCGATTGGATGCCGAGTCTAATTTACGTTTTGCGTATTCAGGTACAGACGGAAATGTACATATACTGACAGTAGATAACTCTTCGAAATCCGTTGTTGATGTTGCAACCATTGAGGTTTCGGGTCCGGGAGCAGTCATTACATTTATTGGAGGCGAGCGATCACAGCCGGACGATCCCGACGAAGGCCTTTGGGTTGCAGGGGATAATGGCATGATCCGATACATTGCTCTGGAGGGCGGATCTTTCGGGAACCTTGAGACCCATGACCTGCCTACAACCGATACCGTGCTTTTTATCGCCAATGGTTATGCGTCTACATCGGGCGGACAAGTCTACACCTACGACCCTACCGATAAGATTTTCATTGCTCGCGGCACCCCCCGGGCAGCTGCGATCCACTTTGCCGGCAATCAGATCAGTGCCGGAGACAGCGGCCTGATCCGTGTCGAGGACAGCACTTTTTTTCTGGGGGATTTATCCATTCGGACCGCTCGGGTGAGCTATCATGCGCCGGGCTCAGCGGTGGAACTTATAGACAATTTTTGGAGACATCGTACACATGTCTATGATGACTCCCCTACTTCGATGAGCCTTGTTCGTCCCGATACCATATCCGAACATATCAACCACCAGGCCTATACATATACGGAATCCGATTCACCTCTTGTTATTACATTTGAACTCTCTGACCCCGATCATAACTACCATATGCCGGACATCCAACGGGTTACTCCCGAAGGAAATCGATACGGGCTGTATCAGACTGATTCCGACACAATCGAACACGCCCAACCGAACCAGCTCTGTACTTTCGGTACAACATCACTCAATGACTCTGTCATTCAGACCGTGCTCACACCTGATTCAGTGCGGATTCAAACCCACGTGAAAACTGGAATGGTGAAACCCACTTGTCCCGACTGTTACTGGGCCAGCCAGCCTCGCACCTTTTCCATATCGTGGGAACGCGGCGACACTCTCATTGTTGTGCTCTCATCCGATACCCTAAAAATCGTTCACGATGCCGCGAAAACATCGGCTACATTAAAAATTACAACGGATGATGCTCGCGTCCCCTCTATTCGGTATACCGGCACACACGCGATTTTCCCAGTGCCCGCAGAGAACAACTCTGTGACTCTGGATGTATTTGATCTTCTCGGCAAAAGGATCTATTCCAATCGTGTTTCAGACCTGCACCACGTAACTATCTCTCGCTCTTTGCTGCCCCATGTTTTTGTCGCCCGACTCAGAAACGACACAGGTAAACTTTACCATCT